>JBGTGN010000189.1:0-20160 GCA_041746715.1 Pirellulales bacterium
CCATTCTCGCCCTGAGGTCTTCTTGTTTTGCGATCCGGCAGCGCTTCGGCCATGACAGCACTGCTATCGCCAGCACGAAACATGCTGGCATGCGCATCACGTGGCCACGCCAAGACTTGCGGCTATCTTCATGGCATTCCAGTTTGGGGGCATTCTGTCCCGTACAGAAGTTGATCAAGCCGTAGGCATGCTTCTCCAGTAAAGGCTTTCCGCAATGAGCGCAAACGAATTTAGAGTAATTGATCACATCAAGGTGGGTGGCCTCTCCGGCACTCTTGAGACTGAATCTTCGCAAGGTTCGGAAGCCTATGATGATTGCGACGATGGAAAACCGCTTGCGAAGCAAGTGAGCGTGTCATTCTTGGGTTCGTCAGCATCTGCATCAACGCCCGAGAACCTGCTTCGAAGGTTAGTAGATCTTGGGGTCCCCGTTTTAGACCTCGCGAGTAGTAACCCAACGGCCATCGCAGAAATGTTCAATTTCCTTGGCACAAACCGGCGAATGGTTACAGATTGCGGGCTGTTTCGATCTATGTCTACTGAACTCGGGGATAATCTGGAATCTCTGTTGCCCGCCGTGCACGACGCCACTCTAATCTGGTTTACGCTTAGCGCCCTTCCAGGCACTTCACCTGTGGAGCGGAACGTGATGACCCTAGATCCCAATCACGCCCCCCGATGATGAGTAGCTCGCGTCACATGGACACTGCCAACACGAGTAGCGAAAAACATTTCCTGCCCGATAAATTGCTCGGCCCGCTCTACCGCGTACGCGAGATCACTGCCAACCTGCCGGGTGTAGCCCCGGTGTCGTCTCCTGGTTGTCATCGATCATTTGGAACTGATCCACTAGCGATCACGAGAATTGCCCCACCTGGAAGGAAGTGGAGAGAGTGGCCCCTGCTGCGCAGCAGGGGGCGGCCCAAGCATCTCGTTCGTTCCAGTCTCGCCTCCGTGTGTAGGATCACGGAGGCCAGAACCTATTGGCTGGCTCGCTTCAGTTGTTCGCGTCAACCCTCGATACGGAATGACAAAGTCATGGCCTTCCCAAATGCAGTGTTCCTTGACACGAGCGTTCTGGCAGGCCAGCAGTACAACTTTGCTTCAGCCGCCCTGTCATCATTCACTCCGGTTGCAGCCAAGCACAAGCTCACGCTTCTCCTTCCAGACCCGACCGAGCGGGAGATTCATCGTCAAATTGACGAACGTTCCAGGGAAGCGCTCGCCGCCCTAGACAGTGCTCGACGTCGTGCACCGTTCCTGGCCAAGTGGAAGCACTTCCCCGCAGCGGTCGCTGAGGCACGGGCAAACTGGGAGGTCAGGGGAGTAGCCCTAAAAGAACTTGATGCCTTTCTTAAGCAATTTGTTGTTCAGAAGCTTGGCTACGATGACGTCGACGTTGCGGAGATCATGCGATGGTATGACAAGGCGATCCCGCCATTCGGCAATGGCAAAAAACGCAAGGAGTTTCCGGATGCGTTCGCGATCGCATGCCTGGCCGCCTACGCCGACAAGCATGGCACCTACGTTGCGGTTGTGTCCGAAGATCCAGACTTTCAGCTCGCTTGCAAGCGGTACGCCTCGCTATTGCACTTTCGATCGCTACCTGCCCTGACCGAGCTGCTGCTGGGCGACCAGAGCAAGGTCGAGGCCCTGCGATCTGCGATTCTGTCGGCGCCACACAAACTGGAAGAGGCCATCGCCACGGCGGTAGCAGAACTGCCCATGGTGCATCTTGACGCTGACTACGAGATCGACGACTCCAACATCTCGAGCGTCTATATCGCCGACCTACGAGTCGTAGCTCTCGGATCTGCCGAGTGTACCGTGACCTTTGAAGCCGAAGTCGAAGTCGAGAGTCACATCATCTGGAACGAGTGGCATCGTGACGAAGAGGACCGGACGACTGAACGGAAGTGGGTGCTCACAAGCCGTACGATGTCAGGATCCGCAAAGCTTGCGATTGATCCTTCGACGCTCAATGTGTTGGAAATCACTGTACTTTCTCTGGACCAAGAGCACCTAGAGATCCATGACACACCGGGGCGGCTGTGGTAGGAGCGACGCCTATCGCTTTCATCGCTGAGGCCGTACCGCACGCTACAGCGGATTAAGGCATACGAGGTGGGGCAGCGGCTGACCGGAGACGATGTTGTACGTGTTTTGGAGCAGGTCACTGCCGATCGCGGGAAGCCGCACAGCATTCGAGTCGATAACGGGCCCGAGATCATCTCGAGGAGCTTGGATCTGTGGGCGTACTTCAACGGCGTGAAGCTCGACTTCAGCCGGCCCGGGAAGCCCACGGATAACGCGGTGATCGAGTCGGTCAACGGACGGCTTCGTGCCGAGTGCCTGAACCAGCATTGGTTCTTGTCGCTCGACGAAGCAAAGAGGCTGACGGTAGCCTGGAGGGAGGATTACAATCGGGTGCGTCCGCATGCCTCGCTGGGGCACCGGACGCCGCTGGAGTTCTCGCGGCTGGTAGATGGGTATACCCATCTACCAGCCCTGTCCGGCTAACACCTCTGGTGGATCAAAGATGGGGGCAGGCTCAGTTTCCCCAACTCCCTCATGAGCACTGGTACAGAAACCGGGGAGGGGGCAGATGGGCTAACGGATGGTTTTCGAGCTAACTGAAGTTACGTCGCTGTCTCTTGGAATTTTCATTCATGACGGTCGAAGCGGGTAGCCACGCGAAGGGCGATCATCAGCGAGTTCTGGATTTGGCCGCTTCGCAGATTGGCAACTACCGGCGGCAACCCGAGGAGTTGGTCAGCCACTTCAACCGCGAGGTCAGCGCTCTCGACGGGTATCGCGGTCGGCAGCTGTTGGAACTGCTTCAGAATGCGGATGACGCCGGCGTCGATGCCGCCGTGGGGTGCAAGCTACTGCTCTCCCTGTCACGAGAACGTCTGGTCGTCGCAAACTCGGGACGCCCGTTTAGCCCAAAGGGGTTGACCTCCCTGGTAATCAGCGACTGCAGTCCCAAGCAGCTTGACCGCAATCGGTTCATCGGCTGCAAGGGTCTCGGATTTCGCTCGATCCTGACTTGGACGGATTGCCCCCTAATTTCCAGTGGCCCGTATGACATATGCTTCGATCGCGCTCGGGCAGCACGCGCCGTCGAGCAACTGGCGAGCGAGAACCAAGCGGTGGCGGATGTTGTCACGGCTTTTAGGAATGCCACAGAGCGCTTGCCTGCGGCGGTCATGCGATTCCCGGACGTCCCTGAGCCTACCGACCCTCGATTAGTGGAGGCGCGCGGCTTCCGGGCAAAGGGCTATGACACGGTCATCATTCTGCCGATCGCCGAGGGTGTGCACGGTGATGGAATCCATGCCGAGATGATCGGGCAGTTGGATGGGCTGCCGACCAGTTCGCTCCTGTTCTGCCGTTACCTGACCCATGTCGAAATCGTCGGCGACCTGACGCGCACTTGGGAGCTGGCACGCGAAGACCACAATCCGGACCGCGCCACGGTCATTTTGCAGCAGAACAGCCGGACCGAGTTGTGGAACGTGTACCGGCACAGCGGACGAGTATCGGCTGAAGCCGCAGCGACCAGTGCCGGCAGCACGCGAGATTTTGAGGTCGCGGTCGCTGTGCCTGATGCGGGTGTCACCAAGCCCGGCGGCAATCTCTGTGTTTTTTTCCCCACGCACGAACGGCTACCGTGCGCGCTGGTGATGCACGCGACGTTGGAAACAACCGACGACCGAAACCGTCTCGTGGCACATCAGTCAAATCACGAGGTGCTTGGTCATCTCGCCGCCCACGTTGCCACCATCCTTGAAGAACAGGCAGGGCCGGAAAAGCAGCGGCGGGCGCTGGAGCTTCTGTCGGGCCTGGAGGATGCAGACCCAGAACTCAAGACCCTCGGCTTCGTCGAAGCCATGGTGCGGGAGTGTGCGGGTCGAAGGATCTTCCCGCGCCTCGATGGCACGCTGGAGACATCGGGCGCGGTACGTCAGGTTCCGCATCACGTATGGCTGAGCCAGCTTGACGGCGAATTGTTCCCTGAGGTGCTCGCGGTCGGCCCAGACGATCCGCTGAGTAGCCTGCTGGCGCTGTTCAAGCTGAAGTGGTTTGAGCCGGAGACGCTCAAGGACCGCCTCCGGCAATACCTGCTGAGCGTGGACCGTGGCCGGGCGGGGCAGGTTCTGGGGCGGCTTTTGGCCGACGGGCAACTCTCCGTCATTGGCGCAGACGGGTTGCTCATTGGCTCGACGGGCAACCTGATCACCGACGGCACCTGCTTCTTCACGCCAATGGAGAGCTTGCCGACGCTGCCCCCCTGGGCATCAAAAATTCGTTTTGTGGACGAGACATTCCAGACCGGCCTCCTGGGCGGCTCAAGAGCGACGGGGCTGCGTTTTCTGGCGTCGGACGTGAGCCGCTGCAAGTGCGAAGTTGACGAGTACCGTTTCGATACCGTTGCACGCGCACTGATCGACGAAGCCGAACAGGGCGTTGCAGACGACGGCGCGGCCAGGCTACAGAGATGGCAACAGCTTCTTCGCTGGCTATTCGAGGCATCATCCGGCGCACGTCAGGGCATGCCTCTGTTGGCGATCAAGCTACCCACGGTGGGTGGCTCGCTCCGGCGCGCCACATCGTGCTATCTCGGCCCAGACTATCCGCGTGGTCAGCATGTATACCGCTTGTATCATCAGTTTGGTGTCGATGAATTCACTGCTTCGCAGGCCGCGTGTGGGCTCGACGGCCTTGGAGCGGCGGATGCGGAGGAGTTTTTGATGGCTATTGGGGTCCATGCCGCACCCCGCATGGAGCCCCTGAAAATGGGAGACGACTACCAGAAGTTCGTCGATACGACTGTTGATCGCTTGGACTACCCCCGAACCGTCCGCGACCGGCTGTGTCAGAATCCCGACGATGTGCGAGGCTGGGTGAAAAGTCACGCTATTGAAGGGTTGCGCCTTCCTGATCGCTGGATCGCGATCCTGAAGGAAGGCGATGCGGCTTCTGTCGTCGCCTATCTGCTGTCGTCGGGGGCGAGCCTGCTGGTGGGCGACACCGACCCCCAAGCCAAATTCATGGCAACGGTCGGCTCCGAGCGATGCATGCGCGCTGACGCGTCCGTGCCGATTCCGAATTCGATGCTCTTCTTCCTACGGGAGACGGCCTGGGTGCCCGCTGCCGATGGTATGCGTCGGCGGCCGTCGGAGATTATGTTGAGCAACCAGGGCGTGCGCGTCCTACGTGGAGTCTATTCGCGCCATGCGCTCGATCCGCGAGACAGCCTGATAGCGGCTTGCGGCGGCCGTGATGCCATGGACGCAACCCTGAGCCGGCTCGGGGCAGTTACGTCGATAGAGACGCTAAGCGGCCAGTCCCTCTACGAACTGCTCCACGAGTTGCCGGAGCGTGATCCGCCAGGTGAGGTCGCACGCGGCATCTACCGAACTCTAATCAAGTCGAGCGTGAGTGTGGAAGAATCCTCCCACCGCGACAAATTCCTGCGCACAGGCCGCATGTGGGGCCGGCGGGCGGGCAAGGAGGGCTACCTGCCGATTGCTGAGCTTCGATACAACGCTAACCTGACCATCACCAAGGCTATCGAAGCCCACATTTCGCTGGTGGGCATCCCGATGCGGATGAACACCGTGCTGATAAAACAGCTCTTCGGTATCGCGTCGCTGACATCGGCAGAGATCCAGTTGGCGCTTCTTTCTGAAGGAACGGAATACGATCCAGGGAGCGAGGATGCCAACCAGCACCTGCGAGTCGCGATGCCCTACATCTACGCGCTCCGGCTCGCGGACAATCTTGATGACCGTGGCCGCGAAATCAGCCTTCTGAAGAGGGCACTGCTGCGTGTGTGCACTCGGGCGCGAGTGGTCGCATCCCTGCCAGGGAATACCGCAGAGGAGATCGTTCTCACCCAGGCCGGTGATGGGATCGTCGTGGATACGACGCTGGTGATGATCGGCGAGTATCGGGCGAGTAGTTCGGGTTTCCTCACGTTCTGGCTAGGCGTGGCGGAGTTGGTCGCGCAGTTGCTGGGACGCGACGAGGCGGCAGCGATTGGCGGTGTCCTCAGGTGCCGGAACCCAGCCGAGATGCTGGAAGTCGTGCGCGTTCGCCTCGGTGATGCCGCCGACGCGAAACTGGCCGAGGCGCGTTCCCGATTTGATGATGTGCTTGGTGGCCCCGACGATGATGCCGACCAGCCCATCCCGCCCCCCAAGCCGCTAGCGGCCCCGACGCCTGCGCCCACCCCCGCGCCGGCAGCACCCACTGCTGATAGTACAGGTAATGCCACTAGGTCTCTGGGACCGAATACCACCACGACTTTTCAGCCGGTCTCTGGACCGGCGAACAAGGCCGGCAAACGGCGAAAACTGATCGTGACTGGCCCAGGCCGAGGCGGCGGCGGCGGAGGTGGGCCACTGGCGACCGAAGCGGTGACGTTCAAAGTTGTGGACGCCTTTGAGCGGTCGGAGGGCCGGTTTGTTATCCAGGTCAGCCACCTACGAGGCGCGGACGCCTTCGGATGCGATCTCGTGAGTGTGGCTTCGGAGGCCGTGCGCGACAAAGCAGTGGCGGAGCAATCGATCAGCGAGTCGGAGATCCTGCGGCACATCGAGGTCAAAGGACGCAGCAACCGCACGGGGCAGATTGAACTGACGGACAACGAGCATCGGGCGGCAATGCGGCTCGGCGGGCGGTACTGGCTCTACCGCGTGTTCGTCGATCCCAACCATGAGGCCCATTACGAAGTCGCGGTGCTTAGCGATCCGCTGAATTCCAATGCGGTACGGACGCTCACCCGCTTTGATCTAGTTGAGGGATCGGGAGCCACTTGGTACTCGATGATTGAAACCATCGACGAAGCGAGCGGAGAGCCGTCTCCTTGCGAGGATCTCAAGACGTGAGTTGGGAACGTCAGAAGCATTTGTTGGCCGAGTTCGATAAGCTCCTCTTGCGGCTTGGCTTCCAGATTTCGTCGGACGCTCCGGTGGCTCCGCAGTTAGCCATCGTTCGGGAGTTCCTCACAGACCACACGGCGCTGCCAGAGAACGAACTCTTCGCCAAATGGCCCAAAGCGCGATTTAAGGAGTTCAACGACGCCGCCATCGTCATTCGTCGACTTACCGAGGCCGTTGTTGCGTTGGGCGACCAGTCTGCCGGGGCACTGCGGAAGAGGCTTAAGCAAGTTCTGTCCGGTCCGCTCACGCACGATTTCTCTCCTCAGCAGGCCAAGGACTACTTCTATGAGCTCGAGATCGCGACGACCTTCAAGCGAGCCGGCTTCACCATTGCTTTGCGCGAACCCGATGTTGTGGTCAGCGGAAACGGACTCAGCGCGGACTTGGGCATGGCGTGCAAGTACCCATCGAGCGAGGCGCAGATTCACGAGCACACCTCGAAGGGATACCGGCAATTGGCCAACCAGAATATGGACGGCTGCGTGGTCATCGGAATGGACATCATCGTCTTTCGCGCCGCGTTTGATTCTGCGCCGAAGTTTCTCGATTTCCGACAAGGCGAAAAGCACCCGCTCGATGTGGCGAACACCCTCGTAGGAGATGCGATGAAGGCTTTGGTCGTCCAACGGGCGACGGGCTATCCGTCCGAACGACCGCTCGATGGAGCGATTTTGACTTTAAGCATGTGGGGGATTTGGGGTCAGCCGGCGGGCTT
Organism: Pirellulales bacterium; assembly: GCA_041746715.1. Classification (GTDB taxonomy): domain Bacteria; phylum Planctomycetota; class Planctomycetia; order Pirellulales; family UBA1268; genus QWPN01. The sequence continues at coordinate 7,666 of JBGTGN010000189.1, forward strand.
CACTAGCGTCACCGCCTGGGCCGTTCAGTGTGATGCCCAGAATCCCAGGTTCGGGGATATCGGTCGTCTCGTCGAATCATCGACATGTGTTGACGACGGTCGAAAACCGCCCCGCGCCGCCATTTGTGACCGCCGTCAACACCCCGCCGGCTAGGGATGCCCTCCAAGGCCCCCCGGTCCCTGACGGTTGAGGTGCGGTAGTGCCAAGACCACAAGGGCCGCGGCCGTTGGGCAGGCCGCTACCGCCACCGCAGCCGCACTGCGACGACTGCCCTGCCGCGCGGCCCGATCACGTCGCCCCAGTAGCTCGCCCACAACCGCGAGGAGCGCGAGGCCGGCTGTAAAGGCGCCGACGAGCTCGAGCTGTTCGTGGCCGTCCTGGCTCACGAGCTCGAGCACGCCAGGGCGACGTTCGTGGCAAGGGATGTTGAGGAGCTGCGGACGGGCAACCATGCGCCGACGGTGAGGGCACGGGCGTGGGGCGTGGTAGTAAAGCGGCGTCGCAAGCGTGCCCGAAAGACAACCACCGCGCTCACTTCACACGTACCGTCATGACCTGTCTCCGCACGACATCGTCGATGTTGAGCGCGTAGTCGTTCATCCATCCTTCGCGACAGGCCGTCTCGTAGCATTCCCGCGCAAGCACCTGAAACGCGTCGGCCACATCTCGCTTTGATTTACCGGCTGCAATCAACTTCCGTGCTTCCATTCGGGCGAAGGCTGTGAGCGCCTTCAGGATCATCCCGGACGTTCCGTTGTCTTTGCCGAGCTCGAAATACCCGGCGCGAACTCTTTCAGGCAGTACCATTCTTGAATCTCGCATAAGGGCCAGCAAGACGCCAATTTCAACAGGGCAGTACGACCACTAGGACTCGCATTGAACAAGGGCTGCGGCTGGCAATGTTTGACTGCATGCCTTGCAGGTTATCTGCTCAGAAACCGGCAAGAATGCCCTCTTCAGCGAGATCGTTTTATTGCAAGATGGGCAGGCCAGTTCCATTGAAGGAAATGATGGGTCGAGGTTCATTCCCATACGTCGTGACACTTCCTCGTCGATGCGAACCTGCGCGTTTCGAATAGCGGCGACTGCAGACGGATTGGGCACAAGTACGGCGTTCCACTCTGGATCGTCACCGGCTCCGTATTCGGAGAACTGCCTATGCGAGTACTCGATGTTGCCATCCGCATCTCGCACCTTAATGACAAGGTCCCATGGACCGACTTCATAGGCTGCGACGGTGATTAGATTGGGCTGACCCCAGTAGTCTCGCCGATCATTGGGTATGAGCCCGAGCCTGAGCCCAAGAGCGATCTCGTCTTCTGTCAGATGGGTTGGGTACATTTCGTAGCCAGGCATGTTCTTCTCCGCGTGACCCGTGGCCGACTCGCCGCCCGGCTGAGTTTAGGGTGAGGTGCCGTCGACTCAACCGGCAATCCGCTTTCCTCGCCTACTGCGGCAGGGCAAACGTGCTGGCGGTGATTGGCCCCGCTCAATCAGCCGTCCAACTGCCCAGTGCTTGCAAAACAGTGCCCTCAGCCCAACAATCGCAATCGTCAGCTCGGCTTGAAAATAGGCGATTTGTGAGGATTCGTCCGACCGCCCCTACTGGGTTTGTCGCGGTGGTCTAATACTGAGTAGCCTGCGTCCGCCCAACTGGTCGATCTTGACTGGTACTGGGCTAGGAGCGGCCCTGCTGCTGGAGGAGCGACAGATGGCAAACGATGCGCGAAAGCACGGCGAAGAGCGAATGGACGAGGAGACCAAGGACAGGTATCGCGAGTTGCTTCAGTCATACCGGATCGAAGAGTCAAGGGATCCGATTGCCAACCGACGGCCATGGCACTGCAAGATCGCGGTAGTCGAACTCGTCGAGTTCGGGATCACCGTCGCGCGAGAGGCTAGAAAGAATGGAATTGCCGAGAGGCCTCGCATTCGGCTTCTCACCTCGGTGTGCCCGAACCACATCTACGGAAGCCGCGAATTTCTTGACAGCCTTGAGGATTTTTTTGAGGCCGGCGGCACCATGCAAGTCTTGATCTACAAAGACTCATTTGAGGCCAAAGGAAATGCCCTCTTCGCGATAACTCGAGAGCAAAAAGGGCTTGAATTCAAGTGCTCACGAACATCGTTCAAGGGTGATCACCTGAAACACTTCATGACGGTTGGCGAGCAGGCCTATCGGGTTGAAGCACCGCATGAGCCGTACAGGGGTGTTACGTTCACGGACTTTTCGCCGGAGATCCCTGCAAGAATTTGCTTCAACGATACTGAGGGTGCCAGGAACCTCACCGGGTTTTTCGATGAGCTCTGGTCCGCGTGCCACCCACTCGCCGAGTTGAAGTCCAGCCCAGCCCTCGTTGCAACGTAGTAGCGGCTGCGATGCCAGAAGACTCGTCGCCGGTTGCTACGTCGCCGACGCCTCCAGTGCGATGGATGGACGGGTGGAATACCGCACTCGGAATTTTTGTGACCTTTTGCGCCCTTTCCACAGGGGCTTGGACAACTTTTGTTTGGTTCCAGGACGAAATAACGAGCCCCCTTGCGGGGTATACGTTCAAGCACGTCGATCAGCCGGACGCTTCTTGCAACGCGGCTGGTAGAACGATTATTCAGTACGAGGTCGCCAATCCAGGTCCCGGAAACCTCGACGTAAGCGCGCTTCAGATTCACCTCGTAGAGTCTGTCCCATCAGACGGTGCCCCATTCCCAAACGGCCTCGTCTACAAATCCGTACGTGGGTGTTCTTGCAGGCACTGGAAGAATGGTGACGGCACCGTAATTGAGGCTACGCCGGTAGTGGGCGGCCAGCGCCGCGTCCTGGCCAAGGGCAACAGCTTCGCGGTAAAGATATCTGTCCCAAGTGGAACGTGGGACGCAGAATCCGTGAACGTCGTTTTGAGCGACGGGAGAGAGGTAGTTGCCTCCGATGTAATGCCCGACTACCCAGGCCTTGCTTCGACGTGGCGTACTCGCCTGATTCTCCCTACCTCTTTGTTGATGTCCGCACTATTTGGCTTATCGGTGATTGTCCTTTCCAGCCTGTTCGCTAAGTGGTCTTGCCAGCGACACGAGCGAAAGATCCGAGAAAATGAGCGAATGATTGTGCAGCGAGAAATGCCAAGAACGCTGCCGACGGAAGGCGATCAAGACAAGGATATCCTCAAGGAGATCGGGGCGGCCTCAGACCCTAATCGTCCGGATGGTGCTGGCTAGGTTGGGACTCAATGCGTTGGCGGACATGGCTTACCTCGCAGGTAAGGTGCGATTCGATCCTCCCTCCCCCTTCCGCCACTCCCACGGCGGCACCGGCTCGGGGTCGTCCCACAGCCCACGCTTCGCCTCGCGTGCTTCTCGTTCAGCCGCAGCAAGTGCCTGATCGCTTGAGTACTTGGTGAAGTGCCAGGCGAGCCCCTTTTGCACGAGCCCGAGGCAGACGTCCTTACCGCCCACGATCACCGTTGCCAGCGTCCGGCCGTAACGGTCCTTCTCGGTCCCGACGAGCTCGACGGCCTTGCCCTTCACCATCTTGGCCAGCGCGTCGCGTGACCTCCGTCCGAATGGCTGCTTCGTCTCCGGAGCGTCGATGCCGAGTAGACGAACCCTGCGATCCACGTTGTCGCGATCGAGCACGCCGATCGTGTCCCCGTCATGGACCGAAACGACCTGCCAGGCCGGCGCCACCGGCGCGGCACGGGGGTGGAGGTGACCGGCTCCGCCTTTGGAAGCCCCTGGGCGGACCTGGCCCGCGGGGGCTCGCCGCATCCTGCGGCGGGCTGTGCCATGAGCGCTGCGGCGATGATGTAGAGGCAGGGTGGCATCGGGCGAGAGTCAATTGGTGACGCTGGGCAGGATCTCACGCCTACCCTTTTCCTACCCGATAAACCGCCAGCTCTCGGCTCGCCTTGCACTTTCTGTGCGTTTCGCCGATAACACTTTTCAGTGTATTTCCCGCGTGGGAAGGCACTTCGCCTCACGATCCGGCGATGGGCCACGGTGCCTTCACACCGTGGAGGTCACAGGTTCGAGTCCTGTGCTGCCCAGTAGATTGTTTTCGACAAGTGGCGCGATTCCCGAGGAACCCGCGCTAACCTCTTGCGCCGCCACGACATCGGTCGAAAGATGCGAAGGCGCGCTTTCGGATGCGGACGCGTGCGGAGTCGCATTTCGCGTCGCAATGGCGTCGCAATTCGCGTCGCACGACTGGGGCTCTTCTTGGCGTGACTGTCCGCCGACGACCATCGCGGCGCTATCGGGCTCGCCCACGCCACGGCCTCCGGTGACCACGTCCTCGAAGTAGTGCTCGCGCGACATCAGGTAGTGCTCGGCCGCAACCTTCGGCGAGCGCCCCAACCACTTGGCGACAGCATGGGCCGGATAGCGCTCGACCCAGTCGGTTTCACATGACGCCCGGAGGTTCTGAAACAGCCGGGGCCAAGGCTCATGGCCTGACCCCATCCCCAAATCCTGAGCCAGTTCTTGTGAGAGAATCCTCATCACGGAGCCGGCGCCAATCAGCAGAATCCTCGCGCACGTCGGCGAGCCATTGGAACCGCCGACCATATCACCCGCCAGAGGACCGCCCACCGAGTGGACCGAGTTCGTTCAGGCCCATGACGACCGTGACGTCATGCAGGCCTCGCCCGACGAGTTTCGAGTGATCCACATCTGGTCACCCTGACGATGCGCCTGAAAGGGCACTGGGGAGCCGTCGGCGCCGATCACGAAAACCGGCGATTTGGCAAGGGATTTCGGTTCATTCTGAGGCCGCGCGGCACCCAAAAAGACAGCCCCCCCACCCCCCCGCGCGATGCTCAGAAGCCAATCAGCACCAGTCCCACGCTTGCGGAAGTGCCATTGACCGTCCTAATCTTGGTGGGCCCTCGAAGCGGTCTGCTGACAGAAGGCGCGAGATGCCGAGTGGCGGATTGGACTCGCCCCACCATCGCTCTCGCCGCCATCCCAGTGGCGCTGCGCAACGACGTAGGGGGTCGTCCACCCACGGAATGGCCGCACGTGGTCTTGGTCGAGCGCAGCCGGGCGTGATGATTCACCCAGGTGTCAGCGAACGGCCAGGAGCCGCCCGTACCCGCGTCGCCTTGCATCCCGCTCCATGCGAATTTGCTCAAACATTAGGAATGGCGTGAGATGATGAAGCGCGACAGTATGTCCAGTCCATTGATGACCGCGACAGCCATCGTCATCGGCGCAGCGGTCCTGATCTTCGCGACGGGGGGCGTGGCCTGGGCCAGGCAGATCGCCAAGCCGAACATCGTCCTGCTCTACATCGACGACTGGGCGTGGAACGGCACGCCGGTGGCGATGGACGACGGCATGGCGAACTCCCGCATGCCGGTGCTGCGGATGCCGAACGTCGAACGGCTGGCGCGTGAGGGGATGAAGTTCCCCAACGCCTACGCCTCTCCTCAGTGCTCGCCGGCACGCGTCTGCGTCCAGACGGGGCAGTCCTCGGCCCGCAGCGGCTTCACCGTCTTCATGAACCACGGCGGCCAGGACTACTACGACCTGAGCAAGCAGTACAAGGGATTCCCCGTCATCCCCTGCGTCTCGGACATGACGATCGATCGTGACGCCGTGACCATCCCGGAAGCGCTCGGGCCTCTGGGCTACGTGAGCGCCCACATCGGCAAGTGGCACATGCGCGGGGACCCCGGCGACGAGGGCTACGTGCTCCACGATGGCGACACCTCCAACGACCCCGGCAACACGCTGGATGACGACGAGAAGCAGCGCCTGCCCGAGACCCTGACCGACCCGAAGCGGATGTTCAGCGTCACGGCGAAGGCGATCGGCTTCATGGAGGAGCAGGTGAAGGCGGGCAAGCCCTTTTACCTCCAGGTCTCGCACTACGCCATGCACGAGGGCCGCGAGTGCCTGCCGGCCACGCGCGAGAAATACGCCCGCCTGCCCGAGGTGCAGGCCTACTACAAGAAGATCGGCAGGACGGCGGAGACCGTGAGACGCAAGGAGGACCCGGCGATCTGGCTGGGCATGGGCGAGGACCTGGACGGCCGCATCGGCGCGGTGCTCGAGAAGATCAAGGCGCTGGGCGTCGAAGACCACACGTACGTGATCCTCACCGCCGACAACGGCTACCGCCACAGCTTCCTGCCCGGTCTCACGCAGCCGCTTCACGGCGCCAAGTGGTGGGTCTGGCAGGGCGGCATCCGCGTGCCCATGATCGTGAAGGGCCCCGGGATCAGGGCGGGCTCGGTGTTCAAGGCCAATGTGGCCAACTACGACTTTCTGCCGACGTTCGTCGAATGGGCCGGCGGAAAGGCCAGCGACCTGAAGGACATCGACGGCGTGAGCCTCGCCGCTTACATGGCGGGCAGGACGCCGGACGAAACCTTCGTCAACCGGCGGTTGTACTTTCACTACCCGCACTATCGCACCAGCATGCCGCACTCCGCGGTCGTCTCCGGCTCGCGCAAGGTAATCCACTTCTACGAGCGCCCGGACGTCCCGATGCTGTTCGACCTGTCCGCCGACGCGGCCGAGGCGAACAACATCGCCAAGGCGCATCCACAAGAGCACAAGCGGCTCTACGACGACATGATGGCGTACTTCAAGCAGGTGAACGCGCGCATCCCGAAGCTGAACCCGGACTACGACGCGAACATCTACGCGCAATCCAAGGAGTACGAGAAGCGCACGAGTTGGGGGCCGTTCGCTGGTCAGCGGCGTCTGGACGAAGACGCATCGCCCTCCGCGCCTCCTGCCTCGCTTTCCTCCGATCCGACCCCCGCTGCTGATGCGGACGATGGCAGTCACCTGTTCATTCTCTCCGGCCAGTCGAACATGCAGGGACTTGATCCACAGACCTCGTTCATCCCCGCGGTTGAAGCAGCCTTCGGGAAAGGCCGCGTCCTTGTCGTCAAGGATGCACAAGGGGGCCAGCCAATGGCGCGCTGGCTCAAGGGTTGGACGCCCGCCCAGGGAGAGCCACCGAAGTCGACCGGCGACCTGTACGATCGCCTCATGACCAAGGTCGAAGCCGCCACAGCGGGCAAGACCATCAAGTCCGTGACCTTCATCTGGATGCAGGGGGAGAGGGATGCCAAGTCCGGGCAGGACGCGGTCTACGAGGCCAGCCTGAGAGGCCTGATCAAGCAGCTGCGCACCGACCTCCAGCGCGATGACGTGAACGTCGTGATCGGTCGCCTCAGCGATCACGCCATGGACACCCCGGGCTGGGTGAGAGTGCGGGAGGCACAGGTGGCGGTCGCCGAGGCGGACCCCCGCGGAGCGTGGATCGACACGGACGACCTGAACGACAAGCCGGAGAAGGGCGGCAAACGCCAGAACTCCCTGCACCACTCGGCCGAGGGGTACCGAGTCATGGGCGAACGCTTCGGAAAGAAGGCCATCGAGCTTGTCAACAAGAAGGCTCATGAGGAGACCGTCCGGCAATGAGCGGTGCCTTCGCCCTCGCAGGCGTGCGACGATGTGACGGCGACGCCCTCGCGGAGACTCACCATGATGCGGACGAGTATGAGAACGCCACTTGCCCTCATCCTGCTCCTGATCGCTGGGTTTGCCGGCGAAGGCGAAGAAGAAGCGGCGTGCCGAGACGGCCGACAACTGAGTCGAACCATGTGGGGAATGACCACCATGAAACGCACCATCTGCTCGCTGCTGCTCTTGCTCGTTGTGACGAACATCGCGATCGCCGCTGACCGGCCGAATGTCATTGTCATCATGGCCGACGACATCGGCGCCGAAGGGCTCGGCTGCTACGGCAGCACGATCTACACCACGCCGCACCTGGACCGGATGGCGGCCGAGGGCGTGCGCTTCAACAACGCCTACGCCACGCCCTTATGCACGCCGACGCGAGTGATGATCATGAGCGGGCTGTACCCCAACCGCACCGGGTTCCAAGCCCTGATGGGCAAGGACGACGAGGTCCGCCTGCCCGCGAGCATCAAGACGTTCGGACACTATTTCCGCGACGCGGGGTACAAGACCGCCATCGCAGGCAAGTGGCAGCTTGGCCAGTTCGACGAGTACCCCAATCAGCCGGTCGAGCACGGCTTCGACGAGTACTGCATGTGGACGTGGTTCTACAAGGGCGAGAAGGCCAGCCGCTATTTCCGTCCGCAGGTCTATCGCGACGGCACGCTGATCAACGGCACGGACAAAGACTACGGGCCGGACTTCTACAGCGGACACCTGCTGGACTTCATCGACCGCAACAAGGACCGGCCTTTCTTCGCCTACTACCCTATGGCTCTGGTGCACTCGCCCTTCATTCACCCGCCAAAGCTGGAGCAACGCGCGCGCACCAACTTCACAAACGACCTCGACAAGCAGACCGTGGCGTTCGGCCACATGCTCACCTACATGGACGACATCGTCGGCAAGATCATGGCGAAGCTGAGGGAGCACGGCCTTGAGACGAACACGCTGGTGCTGTTCACCGGCGACAACGGCACGCATAACGCGATCACGAGCAAGCTGGCGGGCATGGACCTCAAAGGCGGAAAGGGTTCGATGACCGAAGCCGGCACGCGCGTGCCGCTGCTGGCGTGGTGGCCGGGCAAGGTCAAGCCCGCCGTGCGCGACGAGTTCGTCTGCCTCGTCGACGTGCTCCCGACGATCGCTGCCGTCGCCGGGATCAAGCTGGAAGGCAAGGTCGACGGCATGGACTTGTCGCACAACCTGACGGGCGGCGAAGGACGCGATCGCGAATACGTGCTCATGAGCTTCAAGAAGGACTTCTTCGTGCGCGACAGCCGCTTCCGGCTCGACCAGGACGGCGTGCTCTACGACATCCCGGTCACCTCCAACAAAGAGCGGTACAGCGAACATCGCAGCGACGCTGCCGAGCACAGCGCTCAGCGCGAACGACTGCAAGCGATCTTGAAAGAGTTCATGGCGATCGAGTCGGAAACAGTCGGCCGCAAACGCCAGAGGCCGGTAGGAGAGTAAGCCACGTGATTGCGAAGATGAGCACATATACAGTCAGAGCGTGGGCGATCGTGCTGCTTTCGGCAAGCGTGGCCCTGGCGAAGCCGGCGAAGCCCAACATCGTGCTGGTGATGGCCGATGACCAGGGCTGGGGCCAGACGGGCTACAACGGCCACCCGCACCTCAAGACGCCGAACCTCGACGCGATGGCGGCGGCGGGCATCCGCTTCAACCGCTTCTATGCGGCCGCATCGACCTGCTCGCCAACGCGCGCCTCCGTTCTCACGGGACGCACCCCGGCGCGCACCGGCGTGCCGGCGATCGGCAATCGGCTGTGCCTCCAAGAGAAGACGCTTCCTCAGGCGCTCAAGAAGGCGGGCTACACGACAGCCCACTTCGGCAAGTGGCATCTCAACGGCGTCGGCGGCAGCGGCGTGCCCGTGCTGGGCGACGACCCCAACCATCCCGGACACTACGGCTTCGACCACTGGCTCTCCGTCACGAACTACTTCGGCATGGACCCGCTGATGAGCCGCAACGGCCAGTTCGTGGCCCTCAAGGGCGAGTCGTCCGAGCTGATGGTCGCCGAGGCGCTCGCCTTCATGAACAAGCAGCGGGACGCGCCGTTCCTGGCGGTGATCTGGTACGGCTCGCCGCACTTCCCGTTCGACGCACGCGAGGAGGACACGAAGGGGCTGCCAAGCGGAAGCAGGGGCCGGCTCGCCAATCACCTCGGCGAAATCGTGGCGATCGACCGCAGCGTCGGCATGCTTCGGCAAGGCCTGCGCGACATGGGCGTCGAGAAGAACACGCTGATCTGGTACTGCAGCGACAACGGCGGGCTGCCGGAGGACCCCGACTCCGTCGGCAAGCTCAAAGGCCACAAGGGCAGCCTCTTCGAGGGAGGCATCCGCGTGCCGGGCATCATCGAGTGGCCCGGTCGCATCAAGCCGATGGTCACCGACCTGCCCGCTTCGACGATGGACATCATGCCCACCCTTGTCGATCTGCTCCGCCTGCCGGACGACGCCCAGCTTGCCGTGCGTGACGGGGAGAGCATCGCGGCGCTGTTCGATGGAAATGCCCCGAGGCGACAACGCCTCATCCCGTTCACGTCGAAGGGGAGCGCGTTCATCGATGGCAACTACAAGCTGCTCAACGCGGGCAGTTCGAAGCGGGCCGACTGGGAGCTGTACGACCTGGCGGCCGATCCAGGCGAAACCAGAGACATCTCTGCTGAGCACGCCGAACGCTTTGCGCGGATGAAGGCCGAGGCGGAGGCGATCCTTCGTTCGGTGCAGGAGAGCGAGGAAGGCAAGGACTACCCTGAGGGGAAGGTGCTCCAGCCGCCACGTCACGACAAGTGGTCGGACATGGAGGCGTACAAGCCGCACCTGGCGACGTTCGAGAAGCACAAGCGGGAGACGTCCGAGGGCGATACGCAAGGGGATGCGAAGAGGAACCGGAGGGACAAGCAGTAGAACAGTGTCGCGACTGATCCGTGGCCAGCACCGAATGCCTTCACCCGCAACGAGAGTCCGCCAAGATGAAATCGCTTTCCACGTCCCTGTTGATCATGATCGTGTCGTTCGTCCCGCTGACGCGGACCGTCTCCGCCGCCGAGCCGCCGAAGCGGATGAACGTGCTGCTCCTGGCCATCGACGACCTGAACACGTGGCTGCTTCAGGACCCCAACCGCTACACGGGCAAGGTCATCGTGCCGAACATCCAGAAGCTGGCCGACTCCGGCGTCAGCTTCAGGCACGCGTTCGCGGCGTCGCCGAAGTGCTGCCCGTCCCGCACGGCGCTTCTGAGCGGCGTGGCGCCGTGGAAGTCCGGTGTGACCGACAACGGCGTGGCCGTCGCCGACTCCAAGTACCTCGCCGGCAAGGTGTCGATGCCCGAGCTGTTCAAGCGACAGGGCTCCTTCATCGCGTCCTTCGGCAAGGTGTCGCACGGCTACGGCATCAAGCGCATCTGGGACGCCCAGGTGTCGCACAAGCGTGACCCTCTCCCGCCGGGCGCGATGCTCAACGGCAACACGCGCAAGAACGAGAACGACTGGGGCCCGACGCACCTGGACGAGGCGCAGATGAATGACACGAAGATGGCGGACGCCGCCATCGCGCAGCTCGGCCGCAAGCACGACAAGCCGTTCTTCATCGCCTGCGGGGTGTTTCATCCGCACGCACCGCAGTACGTGCCGCAGAAGTATCTGGACCTGTATCCGCTGGACACGATCGTCGCGCCGCCCCTCAAAGCCGACGATCTGGACGACATTCCCTCGCCCGGCCAGAAGCTGATCGGCGGCACGTACCGGTGGGCTGTGGAAGCCGGGCAATACAAGAAGGCGCTCCAGGCCTACCTGGCCAGCACCACGTACGTCGACGCCCAGATGGGCCGTGTGCTCGACGCGCTGGACAGGAGCCCCTATCGCGACAACACGATCGTCATCCTGCTGAGCGACCACGGCTACCACCTGGGCGAGAAGCTGCATTGGCAGAAGGGCACGCTCTGGGAAGAAGCCACCAGCTGTCTTCTCATGGTCCGCGCGCCCGGCGTCACGAAGCCGCGGCAGACATGCACGCGCCCCGTGTCCCTGCTCGACATCTACCCGACGCTGACGGAGCTGGTCGGCCTCCCCAACCCCGGTCACCTCGATGGCGTGTCGCTCGTGCCGCTGCTGACCGATCCGAACGCCGAGCGAGAACACCCCGTCGTCTCCGCCTACCAGGGGCACCTCAGCGTACGCACCGAGCGGTATCGATACATCCGCTACGGCGACGGCAGTGAGGAGCTCTATGACCGTGCGGCCGATCCTCACGAATGGAAGAACCTCGCCTCCGTCCCGGAGCATCACGCGATCAAGCAGTCGCTCGCCAGTCACCTGCCCGCGTCGATCGACCGCGCGCCGATCGTCCCCTACGTCCGGCGTGGCAAGAAGGATGCGCCCAACGACGATGATTGATCGGGGCATCGTCTCTTGCGTCCCACCCGTCCACGCTCGCTGAAGGCGCTCTCAGCCAGGGGTTTCTCACGACAGCCCCTTCACCATCACGTAGTCATGCATCACGAATCCGGCGCCAAAGTGCCGTTGGCCACGCACCACATCGAACCCCCGCCGCGGTGGGTTCACTCAAAGGCGGTCTTGTAAACGCGACGGTTCCGATTCGGTCGCGGCGGGCTTGTCCGTGATCTGTTTCAGCCGTGCCCGCATCTGCTCGACCATCTCCGGCTTCGCGGCAAACAGATTCCGCGTCTGCCACGGGTCGTCCGCGAGGTTGTAGAGCTGCCCGGGCGGCGCGTCCTTCTTGAACTGACCGTCGAAGATGTCGCTGTTTTCGTGACCGGCGAACGTCACCGCCGGGGGCCCGCCAAACATGTGCATGCCTGGCTTCGGGGCGGTGAATCCCCCGTTGCCCCGGGCGTCGATGAATACCCAGTCCTCTCGTCGCAGCGCGATGTGCTTCGAGCTTAGCGGACACAGCACGAGCTCGTCGCGGATGGGCCGATCGGGCTCGCCCATCAGCGCGGGCGTGACGTTCACGCTGTCCTCGGCGGCT
>JBGTGN010000190.1:0-3748 GCA_041746715.1 Pirellulales bacterium
GCCGGCTCCATTCGCGATGCCGGCCGCGGCGTCGAGCCTCTGAATGTCACCCTCGTGCTCGACCAATCGGCTGCCGGCAACGCGGCGGTGTGGCAGCGGATATGCCGAGCCGTCGGCGATCTCGCCGCGGAGCTTGGCCCAGCAGATCGAGTGAGCGTCGTGCTCGCCGGATCGCGGCCGCGACTGGCCATCGAGGCCGCGGATCGCAACCGTCTTGCCGCCCTCGCCTCCGACCTTATGTGGCAGGGCAGCGCCGACACCTCAGATATGGATGCTGGTCTTCTCCTCACGTCCTCCGCGGATCGCGTCGTGGTCGTGGCCCATTCGGCGAGCCTCCAAGCGGCGGGCACGACGGTGCAAGCCGCCCTGTCAGCCTGGCACAACGCACTGGCGACCGTCGGCGGCGACTCGCTCGCCTGCGAGCCGACGGGGGGCACCCGTTTCATCGAGCTCGACTCTGCCACGCCGAGCCAGTCGGAGGCGGCCTGGCGAGAACCGACGTTTGGCCGCACGAGCCCTGATGCGGTGTCGATTCGCCGAGCCTTGGTCCGGCAGGTGCTCGGTCGCGACACACTCGTGGCGAGCCAGTGCGAGCTCGAGGTTCACTTCGACTCGCGGCATGTGGCGCGGTATCGCCTCATCGGGCATCGACAATCGGCCGTCGAGTCGTTGGCAGGCACACCACCACGGGGCACCGATCTTCATGCGGGCGAGACCGTTCGTGCGGTGTATGAGGTGATTCCACGCTCGCGCGATCGGCTCGCTGGACTGGCGTCGGCGACGCTCTCGTGGCGCACCGGAGCTGGAGACGATCTCCAAGCCGAGGCGGCACCGAAGAGCGCGACTGTCGACCTGGGCGATGGCCTGCCCTCGGCCCATGGATGCGAGCTTTTGCTCGCGACCGGGGTCGGTGAGTTGGCCGCCGGATCCGCCCATGCCCATCGGCGGACCGCGGTGCTTGCGTCACTCGAACGAATCGTCGCCGCATGGCGGGGCCGAGGCGACATCACGGCATTCGGTGATGCGGTCGCGCGGACCCTCGAGCGGCAAAGTCGCGGTGGCGCGGCGTGGTGACGGTGGTCGCGTTCGATCGGAGCGGTGGTTTGACGGCGGGCCGCGCGCACCGCACAATACATCGAAATTCGGTCTCTTTCTTGGGTTTGGGCATCATGCGCATTTCTACTTTCTGGATTTGGGTTCCGCTCTGTCTTGCTTTGGCGCAAAACGTCGCTGCGGAAACGGCGGCAGACGTCGCCACCCGCAGCCTTCTCGACGCACTCGAAGACAAGACGATGCCTGACGTCTCGCTGGCGATTCTCGAGCGAGTTGTCGCCGATCCGAAGGCCTCTCCCGAGCTGAAGAAGGAGGTTCCCTTTCGGCGGGCTTCGGCGCTCGTCGCAATGAGCCGAACCGTGGCCGATAGCAAGAAGCGGGCGGCCTATCTCGATGAGGCGCAGACGGCGATCGACGCGTTCCTGGCATCTGGGGGCATATCCGACCGTTTGGCGATCGCGGCCTACACACAGAAGGCAAACCTTCTCATCGAACGGGGGCGTGCCAAGGCCGATCAGGCAAATCGCCCTGGTGCTGCTGATGTGAAAACGCTTCGTGCCGAGGCGGTCAAATTCTTCGACGAGGCCATCAAGAGCCTCGATGGGACCGCGAAGCCTGGCCAACCGATCAAGGAAGTGAAGAACGCCGAAGACGCCGTCACCAAGGTGCTCCGCGAGGTGACCGAACAGGTCGATGCGATCAAGAAGGCTGGCGAAACGGATGAAAAACCAGCCGACAAGGCAAAACAACCCCCTGGCAACAAGCTCGCGCAGCCCAAACCGATTCGCCTCAACCAGCAGCAACAGCGGGAGCTCGAGGCGCTCACCACCGATCAAGAGGCCCTTCAGGCCAAGCTCATCCAGACGCGACTCATGGCAGCGGCCGCCGTGTTCGAGAAGGCGAAGGCCTATCCGGAGAAGTCGAAGGAGTGGGCGGAGACAATCGCGAAATCAGCCGAGCTCTTCAAGGAAGTCGCCGACAAGTATTCCAACAAAGGCGGCGGCCTCTTCGCCCGTTACTACGAGGGACGTAACTACGCCCTCCTCGGGAAGAACGAGTTGGTTCTTCAAACGCTCACCCCACTCGTGCTCCTCGATCAGAAGGTGCCTCTGGCGTACATGCTTCGGTCACGGGCGCTGAGCACGTTCCTCGAGGCTGTGCTTGCCGAAAAGAAGTACGAAGACTTTGACGACTCCGCCCGAAAGTTTGCCCTCGAGGATGTCTCCCGCCTGCCGGGACAGCGGCTCGACGCCGAATGGCTTGCCCTCAAGTATCGAGCGGCCTTGATTCTCGCTGCCCGCGCCGAAGCCCTCGACCCAAAAGACGCCAAGAGCAAGAACGAGCGAACGAAGCTCATCGCGGATGCGAAGAAGCTCGCGATTGAGGTTGCCAAGGCCAACCTCGACTTCTCGGCCGAGGCCAGGGAGCTTGCCGCAAAGTATGGAAAGGAAGTCGCCGAGGGCGAACAGACCTTCGCGATGGTGATGGACGAGGCGAAGCTGGCGCTTGGCATCATGCAGGCGAGGCTCGCCGACGAGAAAGCCGCGACAGCCGCCAAGGATGAGGCCAAGATCGCTGCCGCAAAGGAGGCGGCCGCAACCGCCCGGGGTGAGACCATCGCGAAGCTCGAAGAAGCCATGAAGCTCGCTGGGCTTCCCTCGCCCCTGGCCGCCGATGCCTCGAGTGATGGGGCCCTCACCGATGCCTCGATCGATGAGATCAATCAGGCCCGATACCTGCTGACCTACCTCCTCTATGCCAGCCAGCGTTTTGAAGAGTCGGCAACCCTTGGCCGCTTTCTCGTAGACAAATATCCCAATGCCAAGGGGAGCCAGCAGGCGGCAAAGATCGCCATGTCGGCGTGGCAGCAGCTTGGCCAACGGTCCGAAGGCGAGGCCCGCGAAGCGGCGCGAGCCAACGCTGGGAAGCTCGCCGCCGAAGTGATGCGAATCTGGCCCGATGACCCCGACGCGGCGTCTGTCGCGATCGGTCAAGCTGTCATGGCTCGTGACCCTGCCGCCATCGTGGCCATCATGGGTCAGGTGCCCGCATCGTCGCCGAAGCGTGGCGAGGTTCTGCTCCGGGCCGGCGCCGCCCTGTGGCGGGAAATTCAGGATGCTCGCCGGGCGACCGATTCGCCCACGCGGCCAGACGAGAAGGTCATCGAGGCATGGAAAGCGAAGGCTCGTACGGGCCTTGACGAGGGGCTCGCCAGCGCCGCATCGGCCACGTTGCTTCCACCGGGATCGCTTGGGGCGATCACCGTAGCCGGGGCCTTGTCTCGCGTGCAGATCGCGATGGACGATGACGACACGGCCACGGCCCTGAAGATTCTCGACCAGCCGGTTTTTGGTCCATGGCCGCTGGTGAAGGCTGACAACCCAGTCATGCAGCAGGGCTCCCTCACCGAGGCCGCTCTCACACTCGCCCTGCGACTCTTCATCCAAGCCGAGAAATTCGACCAGGCCCAAGAGGCCATGGATGCGCTCGAGAAGGCTGCCGGCACCGGCGAAGAAGCCTCGACCAAACTCACGTCGATGTATCTCTCCATGGGACGTGATCTTCAGTCGCAGCTCGAGCAGCTCGGGGCCGGCAAGGTCAATGACCCCCAGGTGCGGGCCAAGGCGTCGAAGATTCTCAGTGGGTTTGAAACGTTTTTGGATCGGGTCGCGTCGCGTGACCCGAAGATCTCGTC
>JBGTGN010000191.1:0-8633 GCA_041746715.1 Pirellulales bacterium
CCGTCGCTTCACTCGGAGAAAAATGAGCTTCGCCCTCCAGGCTGCGCTCATTTTTCTACGCCGGCTCCACGGCACGGGCAACCCCGAGCTGGGAGTTCCCCTGGAGTCCGGAACCTCCGGAGCTACGACAAAGCCGTCGGAGTTTCACTCGGATTCACCCAGTCCCGGAGGTCCTGAGCTCCGAAGGCCCCGAACCGGCCAAAAGGATGCCCGCAGACGACGTGCCTAACACGGAATACGTGCTACCTCGGCACCGGAAGTGACTCGATTGGCACGGGCGGGCCCGGCGCGATGACAGCACCCGGCGGCAGTTGCTCGGGAGCCAGCGGGACGCCGTAGATCGGACCACCGGGCGCCTGTGGGGCCAACATTGGCGCTCCGCCGCTCTCCGGCATGATCAGACCGTCCGGCGGTTCGTAGTAGGGCGCCGCCTGCGGGATGCCTTGCACGCCAAGCTTTGCTAAGAGCTTTGAAAGGATTCGCTTTTCGAGGAGCGGGTCGCGTCCCTGCGGAATCCAGCCGGCATTGGGTGTGGGAGCCGACACCGGCCGCGGCTGATCGCCGACCTGTTGGCCGAGCGTGACCAGTGGTGTTCCGTAGCGATAGAGCGAGTCATCATTTCGGAACGACGCGCCACCCGTGGTGGCCCGCATCGGTCGCGGCATGAACTCGAGCTCCTTATCGACCACCACCTCCACCCGCCAGCCGTTAGGATCGGGTGACATCCGGAGCGTGCCGATCCGGCGGATCGACTGGAGTGTTGATTCCAGCCGTTCGTTCCAACCCACCGAGTCGCCACGCCAAGGCTCGAGAAGCGTGGCACCAGTCTGCGGGTACGTATCGATTCGCCCTTCTGTGGGCACGCCGTTGGCAAAGAGCACGCGTTGCTCTGACCGAACCTTGAAGTAGTCGTCGGTGACATCAACGAGCTTGGTCCACACGACCTCAGCGTCGAGCGGCGGTATGACAACAGCATTGCCGGCCGCCGGGGGTAGGCCAGGCAGCATCGGCCCGCTCGGTCCAAACACAGTGCCTTCGGGAAGCGGCGCGAACGGATTCGGCTGCCCGGCCGGCGGTGGCAGAAATTCTTGGGCGGGCACGGCCACGACCGAACCCACGATGATCGCGAGAAGAAACGCGAGCCGTACCATTGGGGAACCTAACCATGGAGAGACCGAACAGGGCCGGGATGGTCGCGAACCACCGCCCCTGCTTCAATCCCGGTTTTGAGGCAAAAAAGCCCCTACAGCGGCTTTCAGGCTCAGTCACGAGAATTGATATGGCTTGCCGTATTTATTGATACGGCATACCATATTTGTATGAAGACCACTATTGATATCGCCGACGATCTTGTCGCCACCCTGAAGAAGAGGACGGCTCGCGACGGCATTTCCCTCCGTGCCGCCGTGCATGAAGCGCTCCGCATGTGGCTGCAAACGCAGCCCCCTGCCCCACGGCCTGCGGCCATTCCTCGCGATGTTGGGTTGATGAGTGGGCATGGTCTCGCCGCGGAGGCTGCCACCATGCCGTGGGAAGACCTGCGAGCCCTGAGCTACGACCCCAAGAGCTGACTCCGCATGATCGCCGTCGATACCAACATCCTTGTGTATGCCCACCGGCAGGATTCGCCGTTCCACACGGCTGCCCTCGACACCGTAGCGACCCTGGGCAACGGTGCCGCGCCGTGGGCGATCCCCTGGCCCTGCCTTCACGAATTTCTGGGCATCGTTACCCACCCTCGCATCTACAGCCCCCCGACTCCCATCGACACGGCGTTTGAGTTCCTCGACAACTGGTTTGAGAGTCGCTCGCTCCTTCTTCTTACGGAGGGCGATGCCTACTTCACGTGCCTCTCCCGTCTGGCCATTCGCGGCAAGCTCGCCGGCCCCAGGATTCACGACGCCCGCATTGCCGCGATCTGCCTCACCCAGGGCGTGGATGTGCTCTATACCGCCGACCGCGACTTCTCCCGCGTCCCCGAACTCAAGACATTGAACCCGCTGCTTTGATTCGGCCTCGGGTTCGGACCGGGTGCCGCGGCGCGGGTAACCCCTCGCGAAAGGCGTATGAGTGGGGTGACATTGCGGCATCCAATCGCTTGCGAATCCGCGAGCGCCCCGGCTGCTTGGCCGCACCACTCCACAACGCGCACGAGCAAGCGAGCCCGGAGGTGCGAGCAGCGGCCGGAGGGCCGCGAAGGCCGCCGGGGCCAGGGAGGCCCCCCGGCCGTAACGTTAGCACAGCCGTGCGACGAGGTCTTCAAACTGCCGCGCGTGGCGGGCGTGCGAGGTGTGCATGTGCTCGCCTTGAGACACAAACCGAAGGCGGTCGTCGCGGGTGAGGCCACGGGCCTTCAGGATGCGCTCGAAGGGCTGGCGGGCGGTCGCGTAGACAACAAGGAGTTTGTGCTCGTCGAACTGCACTTCAAGGGACTGCTCGGGGTGCATGATCGAGATGGCGGTGCAGCCGTCGTTGAGAAGAAGGTCTTCAAATTCCCAGAGAAGACTTTCGAGAATAAGCCGCTCGACACCCTCGCGGGTGAATTCGCGAACGCCCGCAGCCTCTTCATGGGACGATTCGAGCACCACGTCGAGATCGTCACCCAGCGGTTCGATAAGCTCGAGGAAGGTCTCGAAGAGCTGCTCCGACGAGACCGCCGCCACGAGGGCGGGCAGGCGGACGCCGGACTGGGGGTCGAGATAGGCGTCGTGGCGATAGCCGGCCTGCGGAACGATGTCGAGCTGCCAGCCCGGGCGAACGGCCTCGGTAAGTGAGAAGCGGCCGTAGCGGCTGCGGGCCATGTGGGCTTCAAGCGCCGCAGGATCGGGGGCCTGCGTCGGCTCGTCGGCGAGGGAAACGGTCTTGAGGGCGGGCAGCGGGAGCCGTGGACCGGTGGATTCATCGAGAAAACGCATCGTTCAATCTCTCGTGGACGGCACTATGGGGGACGAGGGCCAGGGCCGGCTGGAACGAAGCCCGAAGCTGCCTGGCACGACAAAGGTAGGCCACGCTTCGGCGCCGTGCGGCCAAAAAAGGGCAGTCTCCACTCCTCGGGCCTCGTGGTCGTTGTCGCAAGGCCGTCAGGCCCGCATAATCCGCGGCTTTCGACGCTTCGGAGGATTGCAGTTTATGGAAGGCAAAATCGTCGCTACGGGTCTCACATTCGACGACGTGCTCCTCGTGCCGAGGCGGTCAGCCGTGGTGCCGGCCGAGACCGATGTGGCCACCCGTCTCACCCGGGGCATCGTTCTCAACATCCCGATCGTCAGCTCCCCGATGGACACCGTCACGGAGAGCGAAATGGCGATCGCCCTGGCCCAGGAGGGAGGCCTCGGCGTGATCCACAAAAACCTCCCGATCGAGCGGCAGGCTGAAGAGGTCGACAAGGTCAAGCGAAGCGCCAACGGGATCATCATGGACCCAGTCACGCTTCCCCCGAGGGCTACGGTGGCGAAGGCCCGCGAGGTGATGGATCAGGCCAACATCTCGGGCGTACCCATCACCACCGACGGAAAGAAGCTCGTCGGGATCATCACCCGTCGCGACCTGCGGTTCCTCGAGAGCAGCGAAACGCCGATCGCCGACATCATGACCAAGGCCGGGCTCGTGACGGCCACTGGCACCGTGTCACTCGACGATGCGGAGAAGATTCTCATGGCCAACAAGGTCGAGAAGCTCTTGCTCGTCGATGCCTCCGGCATACTCACGGGCCTCATCACCATCAAAGACATCGACATGATGAAGCGGTTCCCGATGGCGTGTAAGGACGCCCAAGGGCGGCTTCGGGTAGGCGCGGCAATCGGGGTATTTGACGAAGAGCGGGCAGCCGCGCTCATCGCCAAGGGCGTCGATATGCTCGTGGTCGATAGTGCCCATGGCCATTCGGAGAACGTCATCGACACCGTCAAGGCAATCAAGAAACGATGGGCGATCGAGGTGGTTGCGGGAAACGTGGCAACCCGGGAAGGCTGTCGGGATTTGATCGATGCTGGCGCAGATGGGATCAAAGTTGGGATCGGTCCCGGGTCGATCTGTACGACGCGGGTCATCTCCGGTGTCGGTGTTCCTCAGATCTCGGCGGTCTGGGACGCATCACAGGAGGCGGCCAGTGCCGGCGTTCCCGTGATCGCCGACGGAGGCATTCGTTACTCGGGAGATATCACCAAAGCGATTGCCGCAGGAGCCCATGCCGTGATGATCGGTGGACTCCTGGCGGGAACTGCGGAAAGCCCTGGGCAGACCGTCCTCTATCAAGGACGGACGTTCAAGTCGTACCGCGGAATGGGATCGCTGGGGGCGATGGTCAAAGGGTCGAGCGAACGCTACCGCCAGAAGGTTACGGGAAGGACCGGCGACAAGCTCGTGCCGGAGGGAGTTGAGGGTCGAGTGCCCTTCAAGGGGCCACTGAGTGTGTTCGTCTACCAGCTCGTCGGCGGCCTCCGGGCCGGGATGGGCTACTGCGGCACGCGGACCATCGAGGAACTCCGTCGCGATGCCCGATTCATCCAGGTGACCGCCGCCAGCGTCCGAGAGAGCCATCCGCATGACATCGCCATCACTCACGAAGCGCCAAACTACTCCGCGGAGCATGCGAAGTCACCGGAATGACCCGCGGCCCACAGTGCTCGCCGCCGCGTTGCTTCTTGCCGGACTTGGGCTGCTGCAGCACCGGGCGAACGCGGCTGATTGGCGCGGGTTTGTGACCGCTCCCGAGAAGGCGCTCGAAATGCCTCCGCCGCGGGCGATCGATGGCTTCACCGTGCGAGCCGTCGGCAGCGACTCGCAGAAGGCCGCCGACGTCAAGCTCGTCGCTGCGGAGGAGCCGGCAATCGAGGAAGATTCGTGTGCCGAGGAGTTGGAGGGCTGCCGAACCGCGCTCGATAAGCTCTTCGAGGATCGGCTGACATCGATCAGCCTCGACATCCGTGTCGGAGGCCGCGCGGGCAACGACTACCCGTGCGAGTGCCGGCTCGAGGGTGAGACCTACCAACCACGGCGATTTGCCACCACAACATTTACCTGGACCGCGGCCGGGTACTGCCACAAGCCTCTCTACTTTGAAGATTGGATGCTCGAGCGGTATGGTCACTCCTACGGCCCTGCAGCCGATCCCTTCCTCTCGGCGGCTCACTTCTTTGTGACGCTGCCGGTTCTGCCCTACAAAATGGGCACCGAGCTTCCGTGGGAGTGCGTCTATCCGCTCGGCTACTACCGGCCTGGCAACTGTGCTCCGTGGACGGTGCCAGCCATTCCCATCAGCGCTCGCGGTTTCGCCGTCCAGGCAGCTACGGTCACAGGCCTCGTGTTTCTGTTCCCGTAGGAACCCGAGCCCGTGGGGAGTCGAGGCGCCACTACCGCTTCGTGACAGTGGCGATGTAGGCGTAGCGTCGATAGACCGACTCAAACGTGACGTCGGCCCGGCCCGATTGGCCCAGCGCCACCAGCGCGTCGTGAACTTCAGGTCGGTAGTGGACGTGGAAGAGCGCGAGCCACCGCTTGAGGCAGGCCGCGAAAAGCCGCGGCAGTTCGGCCTGATCCCAGAAGTCAACGATCACGAGCTTTCCGCCGGGCTCGAGATTCGCAAGCGCCGCCTCGATGGCCGCGGGCCAGGTGGGCACCATCGAGAGACAGTACGAGAAGAAGATCGTGTCGAAGGGAGCCGTGCGGCCGAACATCGTCTCGGCATCGAGATCCTCGGCGAGCCCCTGTTTCAACCGGATCGGTTCGTGGTCGGCGGATGGAACTCGCGCTCTCGCAATGCTGGCCGAGGCGGTATCGAGCATCTCCTGTGATGCATCGACGCCGTAGAGGAGCCCGGGCTCCGGCCGGCGAGCGAGTTTGATGAGGTTTCGAGCCGTGCCACAGCCCATCTCGAGCGTCGCCGTGGCAGGGCCTGTTGGCACATGCGCGAGCATGCGGTCGCGGCCAAGCAGGTAGTAGGCTCGCGTGATGTCGTAGATGTGCCGTGTGAACCGGTACATCCGGTCCATCGCAACGGCCTGATCCTGTGGGCTGCTTGTGGCCGCATGCTCCGGAGCCGCCCGGCCTTCTGGGCCCGACTGGCCCGCTGGATCGCGCGTCATGCGTTCGAGCCCACCCGCTCGTAGAGGTGGAACATGCCGTAGATGGCTGATCGGTCTTGGGCGTGAAGCACACGAGACCGTTCTTGATCGTGGTGGAAACACGCCAGCGTCTCGGGCGCGAGAGCTGCTTCCACCGGCGACTTCTCACCGGCCGTGCGGAAGATCACCCGGGTATCCGGGCCACCCACGCGGGCGATTTCACCCCAGAGCTCATCGATCACCGCGGGCGGCATCCAGTCTTGGCTGTCGAGAAGCACAAAGGCATTGAGGCTGCCCGGCTGCTCGAGCCGCAACTGATCGGTGAGCGAGGCCACATGCGTCTCGACACGATCTACGAGCGACCGAATCAATTCGTAGTTCTCGGGCTTGAGATAGTCGGGCAGCGCCCGACGGTTCTCATGGTCGTAGCGCCGGCCAAAGGCTTGCCAGGCGAAGTAGTTGTCGTCGAGCGGAAACCCGCACGACAGCCGGCGGATTCGATCCTTGTACATGTCGAAGAGCCGTCCGCCGTCGCCCTGCTGCTCTTCGAGCATCGCGGCATGCTGGCTCGGTGGAATGCCGAGGCTGTAGACCGCCACGGGCTGGCGACCCATCCAACGGACAAGCCGGTTGTCGAAGAGCGGCGCGAAGTGCTCCTCAAAAATCTGTTCCTGCTCGGCAACAGTCTTGGCGGTCAGCAGCCGGGCGGGATCACGACGCATCTTCCTGGCCAGGCTATGCACCACGCGGAAGAACTGGCCGAGCTTGGCGTGGTCATAGAGACCGCGCTTGAAATAGTTGAGCCGCTTGGGGCCGATCTTTCGCCCCGGCCAGTCACTCGATTCCCAGAAGGAACGCGTGAGCGGATCGAGGTTGTCTCGCAGGTAGCGGTTGTAGTTGGCAATATTGTCGGGATGTTTCCCGTAGCCAAAGAAGTTGTAGAAGGCTTCGTAGTTGGGGAGATGCTTGATGGCGGCGAGCTTGAGCCTCGTGAGCGCCATGTGGTTGGCGTTGAGATCGACCGCGACGATCCGCTTCGGTTGATGAATGAGGTAGTTGAGAATGTTGCAGCCGCCGCTCGAGATCGTCAGCAGGCTTGTTTCGGGGCCCATGCGGAGGGCCTCGGCATCAACTCTGGGGTCTTCCCAGATTTGGTTGTAGATGAAGCCCCGAAACCAGAGCGTGAACATCCGCTCGAGCACGCCGCGGCGGCTGGCAAGACGGTGGTGATGAACCGCCTTCCGGAGGCGGTGGGTGTTGCCATGGGCAATCACGGGATGACTCATAGGAATCGACACTCCAGGCTTGGGAAGCCCGAAATGTAGCCGATCACCCGGGATGTCGTCGATACGAACGGGTTTTCAGAACGGCGAGACAGCCGCGGCGGTCCCACGGGCCCCGACCGGCGGGGCAACCTGATCCACCTCCTGCACCGCCTTGCCGATCTCGGTCACCACGGCCTGGCCGAGCTCCACGATCTCTCGCTCGGTCTCCGCAAGGCGACTCGCAGCAGCCTTCGCCTCTGTCTCGAACCGATCTGCAAGGCGAGTCGCTGCGGCCACGTCGCGGTGCCACTGCTCGAGATCCTCCTCGGATTGCCGCTTCTGCGTGGACAGCAGATCGAGCTCGGCCCGGGCCCGGTTCAACCCGGTGTCGAGCCGCGTCTTCGCGAGGTCGAGCGCCGCGATCTCCCGTTGGAGCACCAGCCGGAGAGCGGCGAGGCCATCGGAGACGAGGCTGGCGTCATCGCCAGGGAGGGCCGTGCCATGGATGAGCGTCTGGCCGTCCATGAGCGGGCGACGGTAGAAAACCTTGTCGATGGTGATCTTGTCGGCGTCCTTTTCGGCAAACGCCGATGCGAGGTCCATCTCGATCGAGGTGCCCGCATAGTCGCCGAGATCTTCAGGGGCCACGCCCAAAAACGCCTCCATGTCGGCGCGTTCGTTGTAGGTGACCTCGGCCCAATACTCACCAGGGATCGCTTCTCCGTTGGCAAGCTGTTCGCGAAGGTCTGGCCACTGGGACTCGTCGATCGCCTCGGGTATGTCCGTGGCGGAGAGGGCGTGCTGCTTCACACGGTCTCGGAAGTTCATGTACTTCGCCATGCCATCACCGCCTGGTTCGAGCTCGGGCACGAGCTCGTCAAGGATGTCGGCGGCCCGCTTCCGCGGCGGCGGTGCGATCTTCGCGTCCGTCGTACTCGGCTCGGTGGCCGGCGGCGTGCCGAGGGTCTCGGAGAAAGCAAGCCATCGGTCCGAAGGGAGTTCGGTGTAGACACTCACCGCGTCATACGCCTTGCTCCACACCTTCGTGTCGTAGGCATCCCGGGGGGCCGTCTGCTGCACCGTGAGCACCTGATGGCCATCGACCGTGGCGATCGCCTCAACGAGGAAAGCCCCGAGGTAGCGGCCACCGCCATCGGCTGTATGGGGCGTGTCGTAAAACACGTAGACCATCGTGCCCGGATCGATCGGCTCGCCGGCGGCCGCCGGCGCCGGCTCACCATCGGCGGGGGCCGGAGCCGGTTCCACAGCCGGGTCGATGGCCTCGTCTCCCGCGGCCACATCATCG
>JBGTGN010000192.1:0-3612 GCA_041746715.1 Pirellulales bacterium
GGGAGTAAAGCACTTCCAAGAAAACCTCGATGACCCGCCTCTTCAAGTTGCCCCGCCGTTGTGTGCCTTCCCTCGGCTCGCTTGCGCTCGCCTCAGTCAGGCACACAACGGCGATTTACAGAAGCTATGTTGCACTACCCGCCGCCGACCCATACCTTTCAGCCAGCCGGCGCTTCCGGGGCATTTGGCACGAACACAAACTGGAGCGACGACACGCTCCCGGTTGCAGGCAGCCAAATTTTGATCGCAGACGGCAAGACCGCCACGATGACTCAAGCTAATGCTGACACCCTGTTTGGCAGCCTGACCTTGGGAACGAACTCGATCATCAGTCTTGCTGCCGGCAACGTCGCAGGCCTCGCTGGTGGCTCCGTGTTGTATTTCAACAACGGATCCCAACTCAACTACACCACTGGGGGAACCAATCGAGGCAACACGTACAACATTATTGCGGGTGCCACCGCGCAGATGAACTTGGGCGTATCGGGCTCTGACTACCTCCCCCAAGGGTCTATCGTTGGGGATAGCACCACCGTCGTGAATATGAAGGTGAGCATTACCAACAATTTGCGATGGAACGCGAACGCTTTTGCCGGGACCATCAACTGGCAGTCAAACACCGGTAGCGCTGCTCGTGTGGTGAATCTCACGAATTTTAACGAAGGCGGGAACAAGACGGGGCCTGGCACCACCAATTTTGACAGTTTCGTGCGTGGGACGATGGGCACGTCTAACGACATGAATGACTCCGGCACCTTGCAGCTCACCGGTACCTCGGGTGGAGCATCCAATGTGAAGTTCGCTATGGGTGGGAACAGCGACACCATCGCCAACTTCGTCATTGACTCGCCAACGGGAGCCACCGCCTCTGCGCCAACGTTGCAGGGTAGCGCTGCACTTACCGTCAGCGGCACGACGACGTTTCAAGGCACAGCCGGAGCCGTCAATTTCGATTCGAACAATGGGAATCCCAACAGCCACAGCCTCCTCACCACCGGCAGCATGACCTTCGGTGGAACGGGCACGTGGGTGGTTTCCGGGGACGGTCGCATTCGTCTCAACGCTGCGTCCGGAACGAGAACCATAACGACCAATACCGACGCCAGCATCGCCAATCCCTTGGTAGGCACACAAGGCTTCACAAAGGAAGGCCTCGGTGCCCTGACGCTCACCGGAAACCTCTCGGCATTGACCGGCAATATCACCGTCGCTGCCGGTGATCTTCTCGTCGCCGGCACACTCACCTCCATGTCTGTGGCCGACGGGGCCGAGCTGACGATCGGTAGTGCAGGTACTGCCGGCGATGTACTCACGCTTGGCGCGGGTGGGCTAACCCTGTCGAGCAACTCGACGATCAACTGGACGCTCGGTACAACCGTCGATCAATTCGACACGATCGTGAGTGCTGGCGACTTAGACCTTACGGGCGTGACCAACATCACGATCAATGGCAACAGCCTCGGCTATGAACCCGAAATTGGCGATACCTTCACGCTGTTTGACGGCAACGTCATCGGCTTCGACGCGAACAAGTTCGTCCTCAATCTGCCGACCACGGCGCCTGGAGGCTCGTGGGCCATTCAGGAAGGCAGCCTCGAGTTGATTGTCGTGCCTGAGCCGGCTGGTATCATGCTTGCTGGAGCCGGTCTTGCAGGCGGCTTGGTCATGTACCGGAAGCGGCGATTGATCGCTGAATCAAGGAAGTAATCGCGTTCCGCATTCGAGGCAGCCCATCTCGCCGCGAGGCCCGAATGTGTCGCGGGTGATGGTTTCTGAATCATCGAATCGCCGGCTCTTCGTGTTTCGTTGCCTCCTGGCGATCGCTTCCTCGCTGGTTGCCTTCGCGCTGGCGGAGCTTGCATGCCGGCTTCTGATCCCCGAGCAGGCATCCGTTCGGTTCCAACAGGATGTCGATGAGCTTCAGGGTCTGAAGCTCGACGAAGCGGCCCGGATGATCCGGAACGATCCCGAGCTCTTCTGGAAGCTGGCTCCCGGCACGCGGATATCCGACGATGCCTGGCTCTTCTTTGGCGTGATCGCAAACGGGCAGTCCCTGCGCGAGGATCACGAGATCCCACCCAAAAAGCCCCCGGGGCAGACCCGGATTCTGTTTTTGGGAGACTCCTGCACGTTTGGCTACGGCGTGGCCCATGACGCAGCCTTCGGCGAAGTCGTGGAATCGCTACTAAATCAAGCATCCGGGAAGCCGGTCGAGTGCATCAACGCCGGCGTGCCGGGCTACAGCCTCTTTCAAGGCTTTCGCTATCTGGTGACCGAAGGGCTGCGGTACCAGCCCGACTTGGTTGTGCTCACGTTTGGCTGGAACGATTCCGGGATGTGGGATCACCTCGGCGACCGCGATCACCATGCCATCCTCCAGGCGATGCAGCCGCCGAGCGTTCTGCGCGGCAGCCGGTTGTGCCAGCTCATCTGGGGACACTGGAACAAACCGGCCGCCGGTGCCGGCCAAGAAGTGCGGCCACGACTCTTGCCATCGGAGTTCGCCGAAACGCTCGAACAGATTCAGGCTGTCCTGAAGCAGCGACACATCCCGCTCTTGATTCTCGTCTGGCCGATGAGAATGAACGCGGACCCTGCCGTGCCCGCCGATGCCCGAATGCCCCTGCAAAACGAGATGCTGACCTTCGGCAAGGCCCACCCGCTTGCCACCGACCCGCCCATCAACGGCGTGCTCGATCTTGTTCCGCTCGGGCGGGAGCTCGTCGGCACGCATGGTGCCGGCGCGGTCTATTTCGACCAGGGGCATGTGACGCCACTCGGTCACCGGGCCATCGCCGAGGCCATCGCTGATCACCTTGCCCCATGGCTCGGCAAGTAGTTTTTTTGGGTGAGAGGTCAGCGGTCCGCTTCATCGCCAGGCAAGCTATCAATCTTCTCGGCCACCAGCTCGCCCGCGAGCGCATGCACAGTCTCGTTGGGATGCGGATCGGTGGGATGCACGATCAACCTGCCTGGGTTTTGGCCCGTGAGCCGAGGCAAAAGGTCGATGAACACCCCGCCCGCCCCGGTGACCACCTTGCCGACGCGCTCGTGGATTTCACCGAGCGGGTAGGCGTCAGACAGTTCGTAGAGCAGCGGAAACATCACCACGATGCAGGGGATATCTCGCTCGCGACACTTGGCAATGATCTCCCGCAGGGCTCGTTCGCTTTCGATCCACCCGGCGGCTGACGTGTCGTTGACGGAGCGGTAGTACAAGAGTGTTTGCTGCGTCAGGTTTTGCTCGTGAAAAACCTTCCAGACGGCCTGGGCCAGGCGGAGACGGTACAGGGCCGTGGCAGGCGGCTTCTGCGGGGCCGCTTCCGCCTTGATCGACAATTCACGGGCGCGCCTGACTGGCTCGCCACTCGCAGGATCGACTTGAAACAGCGGCGGCTCCGCGTCGTTGATCGTGTAGCCAAGCACGACCACGTCGGGATCGAGATCAAAACCGAACCGCTCGAGCACGCCCAAGGACTGCGTGGTGTTGTAACCCCCTACGCCGAGATTGCAGGCGTCAGTTTGCCTTCCCTGCTTTCGCAAGAGCCTTGCCGCGACCTCTGGGTATGTGTCTTCGTTGCGTACACCTTCCCCGAACGTGAACGAGTCGCC
>JBGTGN010000193.1:0-8494 GCA_041746715.1 Pirellulales bacterium
GCGACCACTTCGTCAACGTCGCTCGCTGTTCGTCTGTCAGAGTTATCGACTTCGCAACACGCATGACCGAATCCTCCTTGCCTAGAGGATTCAACGCCAGTGTCAACGATAGGTTGCGTTATTTATGCGACACTACACTAGCGAACCCGGTTCGGCGTGCGATCGCATTGACCGAGTTGTGACTTGCCGTCAGCTCACGTTTCACGCGCTCGATCCGGAGCCGTGTGATTTCGGTCGCGACTGTCACGCCGAGCGATTTCTGAAACCATGCGTCGAGTGTGCGCCGGGCCACACCGACCGTCCTGGCAACGCGCAGCGCGTCGAGTGGCTTGTGGAGATTGGCGGCGATGTATCGCAGTGCCTGCCCGACGAGTGGATCCGCGACGGCAAAGAAATCGGTGGAATGTCGGGAGATGATCTCAACCTTCGGCAGGATCACGGTCTGTGGGTCGGCGAACGGTGAGATGCCGTTCCGCTTGCCATCGATGAGTTGATCGAGCATTCGGGCCGCCTCGTACCCCTGATCGTGGTCAGGTGTTTCAGCGGCGGTCAGGCCGGGGGAGGGAAAGTCGCACAGGAGCTCGTCGTTGTTGGAGCAAACGATGGCGATATGGTCGGGCACCCGCCAGCCGCGTTCTTCCGCCAGGTCGATGATGACGCGAGCCCAGATCGGATTCCGCACGAGCAGCCCGAGTGGCACCCGCCACGAGTCCATCCAGGTTTTCACGACCTCGGTGTCTTGTCGCGAATCGACGAGCGTCGATGCGTCGGTGATCGGCACGGTACCGAGCCAGCCGTCGATCCCAGCATGTTCGGCATACGTTTTCATCGCAGCGGCCTGGATCTCGGTGGTGCGGTCGTTCGTGTGCGTCAGCGCGGCCAGGACGCGGAACCCGCGACTCAGAAGGTGTTCGGCCACGAGCCTGCCGCTGGCGGCCCAGTCGCAGAAAACGCCAGGGAGCCCCTTGACAGGGGAGGAGAGCCACACATTCACCGCCGGCAGATCGAGCCGCTTCGCTCGTTCGCCCGCAAGCGGCGTGAGGCGGCCGATGATTCCGTCATAGGGGATTGGTCGCCCGCGCCGTGGAGGGAGGGTCTCATCGACCCATTCATCGAGAAAAAGACGCCAATCAGGATGCTGCCGCGCATAGTCCCGGATGCCGGCGTAGATCGAGACATGCCGCTTGAACGGCTTGTCGAGCTCCATCCGCACGCCGATTCGCTTTGGTTCCCCCATCGTTGCGATTCTGCCACATTCCGCGCATGAAGCAACAAATTTTGCGTCCCTGTTCAACGCGGATGACCGCTGTGAGGGTCTCTCGACCCCTTTCGTCTCGGCGACCGTGAACGACCGAAATGCAGTCCTGGCGGCGGGCCCGCGCCGTGTCCGGTAGAATCGGCGTGTGTTTCCGCCGGCCTGTCGCGTCCCAGTGTGATTCGGGCATGTCGAATGAAGCCACCGCCTGCACCACTTTCCGATACGTCGCCCGATGCGCTCGCCGCGCAGCTCGCCAGCATCCGCGTCATGCGGCCCCTGGAGCGTTTTCGTGCCGGCTGTAGCCTCACCAGTCGCGGGCGTCGGCTTGCGATGGCGGCCCTTCGACGCCGCTACCCATCGGCCAGCGCCGACGAGATCCGCGTCCGCTACTTGCGATTGGCGTATGGCGAACAACTCGCTGCCAGCGTCGGCCGCTGGCTCGAGGACAAGCGTGGTGAGTGACACCGACGACATCGTCGCGGCCCTGGCCCCGGTCACCGCAGCGTTTCAAAAACTGGGCGTCAGTCATTACGTCGGCGGAAGTGTAGCCAGCACGTTTCACGGTGCGATTCGATCCACCATGGACGTGGATGTCGTCTGTGACCTTCGGGCAGACCAGGTCGCCGGGTTTCTTGCGGCCTTTGATGACGACTTCTATGTGAGCGCCCCGGCCGTTCGCGAAGCGGTCAACCGTCGGGGAGTCCGCCGTCGCCATCCTGCAAGGCCCACCACTCCGGCGGCAACTGCGAGAGTCACAGTCCCCGGCTCGGGCACCGGCGACACGGTGAGCCGAGCGACACCGTCGCTGTACTCCGCAGGGTTCGAAATGCCCCAATTGAGCACGACTAGAAATGGATCGCTTGGGGCCGCCGGGAACACTCCCGGATTGGTGCTCTCGAGCGATGCCCAGAGACCGTATAGGCCGTTTGCATCTGGATCGAGAATCTCCCACACGACGTGATGGTGCGAGGTAAACGATGCGAGAAACACGGGGTTGTCGCCGGTAATCCCAGACGAGGACACTTCGAGAGATCCGCCCGCGGCCAGAATGGAAAGACTCGCGTCTGGTATGGGGAGCGGGTCGCTTAAACCCGTCGCCGGATTCCAGTATTGCAGCGGCCCGAGCGCCCTCAGGCTGAGGCTTGTGCCAGAGGGCAGTGACAACGTCCGATCCCAGCCAGGGGTTCCATCGTTGCCGGCGACCCCAGGCCCCTCGAGGAAGAACATTTCGTCGAGGTCGAAGTTGTTGTAGATGGTCGGCGTCACCGTGATCTTGCCCGCCCCGCTGTCATAGCCGACACCAAATGGACTGCCGTGCCCACTTGCTGGACGGGAATCGGCCGCGAGGAACAACCCAATGATCGCGACAATCACGACCGTCGAGAGTGGAGTTTTGAATCTGCGTGGGTTCATGGAAGCCTCCATAGGTTGGCACAAGGAAGAGTGGCGTGGGTTCGGCTCGGTCATTCAGGGCGTGGCATGCTGTCGGGCATGGCAAAGTGGCGGTCAGTCGTTTCCTTCACTTCGGAGACCCAACGTTGCACCGTGTCTGCGGGATGGAGTTGGACGTGTCCATCAAGGCAGAGATAATGTGCGTGGCCAACATGAAGGCGGTCGGTGGTACCCGATGCGGCGCCGCCTGCCCCCACGGGGACGATGACCTCCCCTGGGTGAATTTCGAGCTGCACACGGGACCAGATCCAGCCGGGCCGTGTCTTTTCGCGATTGAGATTCACGGTGCTGAACCAGTCGTTGGGATGGGCATGGTCATTCCCCGGATCGGGACCTCGCCGCGGCGACACCTCGAAGGCAAAGATCGTCCGTGAGAGCGTTGTGACCTGCTTCATCCGCGAGACGGCACCAGGGATGTTCATCGTGAGGTACGCATTCACGATGTAGCTTGTCGCCATGGCATCCCGCCTCTCGCTGCCGCGTGCATCACTCGGGCAAATCCGCACCGCGTCGCAGCTCTCCAGGAATGGCGCCACGGTGTAGACCCACGAGAGCGAATTCCCGCTTGCGTCTTTGTCGTGGTCAGTGCGCGGAATCTTCCCTTCGTGGGCGTCGGTGTAGGCCAGCACCGCAAGGCCTAGCTGCCGCATGTTGCTCGCACACTGGGTCCGCCGCGCCGCCTCACGCACAGACTGGACGGACGGAAGAAGAAGGCCCAGGAGTGTCGCAATGATCGCGATCACGACGAGAAGCTCGACGAGCGTGAAGCCTTGGTTTTTTCGCATGAGTGCTCCTTGAGGCTGGGTGGCTGGGCGACGGCCGCTTGCCGCCGCCCAGCCCGTGCCCAACGACTGCCTACCGTTTCCTTCGACGCAGCATGGCTAGCGTCCCGCCAGCGAGCCCGGCTCCCACGAGCGCGACACTCGTCGGCTCCGGCACCACAGACACGGTCATCGAAACGCCGTACGTCGGGTACGCATTGCCGCCCGATCCATAAGTCAACGTCTCCAGGCCCTGCGCCGCGTAGTCCGCACCCCCGACGAGGATGGTGTAGTCACCGACGGGCAGGTTGAAGAACGTCGAAGACACGAAACCGTTGGCCAAACCATCGTCTGAGATCGACGCGGTTCCAAACGTGCCATAGTTCGCCGTCGTGCCGTCCGCGGCATGGTCCACATAGACGAGGCTCCGCAGCGTGTCACCTGGGTCCGACGCGGCAGGCCAGTCGGTAAGGCTGTTGCCGATCGACCAGTTCCCGAGGGCATTGAACGATCCCTCTTTTCCGGACGCTCCGAGCCCAGCAGGGTCCCAGACTTCGTTGCCGTTGCCATCGGTGAAGGACTCGCCCGGATCCCACGTCAGATTGGCATTCCCATCGACGAAGCTCTCGGCCACGCCTCCCGTACCAAACTCATCAATCAGCCATTCGACCGACAGCGACGATTCGTCGTGGGCCAGCGGGCTCGACGTATGGGAAAGGCCCGAGTAGAGCGAGAACGCCGGCAAGAGCACATCGTGATTGCCAGTCTGCTGGCCACCGGAGTTTCCAATCACGAGATTCTGCCGCTGTGCCGTGATCGTCACATCGCCCGGCGATGCGAGGGTGAAACGAAAACCCCGCATGCGATGGCTGTCGCCCCAGTTCGCATCCGAAGCATCAGCCCAGCCAAAGCTGCTTGACACGACCTGGGAACCAATCGTGACGGCCCCGGCGTCGAGCGTGCCGTTGTTGCCGGTCACACCAAAGCCGCCTCCGGTGTCCTCCCATGTGCCGAAATTTCGATTGGAGTAACTGAGATGAGCCTCGGCCGTATCGAGCGATCCGGCGACGACGAGGGCAGCGGCGATGGCCGCGCCTCTGAAAAGGAACCTTGATGACATGAGAATCCTCGGGTGTATGAATGCCGCCGCCTGAGATAGCGGGGCGGGAATTGGACAGCCGAATGAATGACCGCGCAGGCACACGCCCGCTGGACGGCTTCATGCAGCGAAACGACGGGGAAGGCCGCACGCAAAAACATGTGCGGCGGACGTCGTGTCAGACCCTCGGCGGCGGCAGGTCCGGCGGGCTACCCGTTCCAAGCACGGCGGCGTCGTCGAGCCTGAGAACACCAACCTGCGGCCACAGGAGACGGCAGGTCACGATTGCCGGCGGTGGAAGGGACACACCCATGGCGGACCACTGGGCCACGATGCCACCACAGGCGAGCATGGCCCGCAGGATGACGACTCGCGGAGCGGCTTCACGTTCGTCAGGCGCCCGCTCAGGCTCGGTTGTCACCACGTCAGAGCACGACGTGGTGGTCGGCTCGGCGGCGAGAGATTGGTAGTCGCTGCAAATTGCTTCGTCGGGACGGTCGTCTTCGGCCAAACAGCATACGGCCGCTCGTGCCTTGGAAGCGGCTTCGCAGCACGGGGAAGCCGTGCCTTCAAGAGGCAGCGCCGAAGCCGCCACCCGCCTCGTCAGGGCATCGATCACCGACGGCTCAATGCCACGGGCCTTCGCCCAGGCGAGAGTTTCGGCGGGCGTGTGGCAGCAGCAGTTTGTAAAACACCGCTCGGCCGTGTCGCAGCCGCAGGCTTTATCCATGCAGGGAAACGGCTTTGAACGATCCTTGCTGGCGATCCTCTTGGCCGCGGCCGTATCCGCAGGCGGCAGTCCCAACGGAAGTGGGACGCCAGACGCAACGAAGCTATAGAGGGCGAGCATCGCCCAGGAGGTGCCGCGTCGAAGGAGCGGACGCTCGTGCATGGTTCGCCGAATATAGGCCCACAAGCAGCCTGGGTAAACCGGCAGGGTTCGGACCGCCAGCACAAGCGTTGCCTGGCGCCATCCCCCCCACCGGAAGTGGAGCGATTCGCACCACCTGTGGCGGTACCAGTGGTGCGATTCGGCTCATTGTCTCGCCAGACAGCCTGCCTGCTCCAAGATTCCAATGGCCACATCTCTCCGCGATTTGAAGCCTTTTTTGGCTGATGAAGGCTTGTTTCTGGGCGTTTTGCAAGCGAGCACGATGTTGGCACGCCGTTTGCACTTGGAGATATTTCCCGCCTTCCAATTGGAGCCGCACGTTGATTATTCGCCGATGCCTTGTTGTTGGTGTTTTGGCCTTCCTCTCCGCAGCCCCGAACGACGTCCCCGCCCAGACTTGGTCGGGCCTTGGCGCTACCGACAACTGGTCCGATGCCGGCAACTGGACTGGCGGCGTGCCGGCCAACGATGGCTCGGCTGACCTGATCTTTGGCGAGGGAGAGCGACCAGCCCCCAACGTGGACTCGGCGTGGTCGATCGACTCGATCCTCTTCAACGCTGGTGCCGGCCCGTACACGATGACTGGCAGCGGTCTGACGTTTGGAGCAGGAGGCCTGACGAACAACGATTCTGACACGCAGGGCTTCGGGAACGCCATCAGCCTGTCGGCCAATCAAAACTGGAACGCGACCGCGGGTGGATTCAATTTTGATGCGACGATCACCCATGGGGCGCATCAGCTCACGCTGACCGGCCCGTTTGGCTTTATTTTCAACGATGCAGTCAGCGGTTCAGGCAACCTCCTGCTTCGCGACGATGCCTCCGTGAGCGTCCATGCGGCGAGCACGGCGTCGGGTAGCTGGACGCTGAGCCAGGACAACTCTGGGAGCACACTCTCGTTCTCCGCCGCCAATCAACTCACCACCGGCACGCTCACGATCAATCAGTACGGTCGGCTGACACTGCGGGATTCTGGTGGGGCGGGCACCGTGACCATTGCCAACACCATGGCTTGGAACGGGAACCGTTTTGCCCAGGCCTCGT
The DNA here is from genome assembly GCA_041746715.1 of Pirellulales bacterium. Lineage (GTDB taxonomy): Bacteria > Planctomycetota > Planctomycetia > Pirellulales > UBA1268 > QWPN01. The sequence goes on from JBGTGN010000193.1 coordinate 6,507, forward strand.
CGCCGAGCATCGAGGTGGCGGGCGACGACGATACCCTCGAGCTGACATCCCTGATCGCCATGACTGGGCGGGAGGGCATCCTCAAAACGGGTCCGGGGACGCTTCGCTACGCTCCTGCCACGCTCGCCACCGACAGCCGCTGGAGCCTCGGCATCTTGCAGGGGCTCGTGGAGATGAACCAGCTTCCCTACCGTTCGGGCCAAAACAGCGTGAATGGACAATCGACAGGCGACCTGGATTTTACGGGCACCAGCACGCTACGGATTCTGTATGACTCGAACATTGTGCTGCCGTCTCTCACCGGCAACGTCGGCCGCTACGGATACGGGTTCGCGAATGTCCGCGTGGCGAGCGGCGTTACCGGAACGATCGAGGTTGAAAGCGGTGCGGTATTCAAGACAACTGGCCGCACCGACACCGGCATGGCTTTTCTCGGCGACAACGCGACTCTCGTGTTGACAGGGGCGGACCTCACGTCGCAGTTTCAGTTCGGTTACAGCACTTCTGGTGGCACGATCAACGAAAACTTCGTCAACCGAACGATCGACCTGAGGGGCGGCGCGCTGTCCTTCTTCGGCTCGGGCGCCAACAAGCCCTTTTGGCCGCAGACCGTTGACTTCACGATGAAACTCAATGGAGGTGAGTATGACGGTAGGAACGAGGCCTCGCTCCAGTCCCTCCCGGGCAACCTTGTCATCAATGACAACCCGTCGTCAAGCACACCACAGGTGCGCGCCTGGATCGTCTCCGAAACCGGTGGGGCCAACGCCTCCTACGGCAACATCATCTGGACCGGATCGCTCGTGAAGGTTGGCAGTGCCGGCGATACGCTCTCCTTCAACCGCAATACCAGCGGCAGTGGCACCGGTGGCTACGTATCGATCGCGAACGATGCAGCACTCGATGTTGACGGTGGGATAGTGACCGTGGCCGGTGGCGTCGACCCTTTCACCGACAGCTTTGATGCGACCCGGCACGTCACGGTCGATCTCGCCACGGGAACTGAGCTTCGCGCCAACCGGACCATTGGCATCGGCGGCCTGTCAGGCGATGGAACCCTCACCACGACGACGGCCGGTACCAAGACCGTCCTAATCGAAGGTTCCACGGACACGACGTTCTCTGGTTCCCTTACGAACGGCTCCGGGGTTCTGAACGTTGCCAAAGCTGGACCGAGCACCCAGACTTTCAACACAGAGCTCACCTATGGCGGAACCACGACGATCAATGGCGGCGGCATCGTGCTGAGCGGTGGCGGCCGCCTCACTGCGACATCCGCCATCTACGGAAACCAAGGTGATCTGGTCCTCGACAACACCGGCACAAACCACAACGATCGACTCGGCGACTCGATCCCGATCTTTCTGGGCCTTGGCACGAGCGAGGGCTCGCTGGTTCTGCTGGGGAATGCGGACGTGTCGACCATCGAAACGGTAGGCTCGGTGACCGCCAATGCGGGGCCCGGGTCCATCGTCGTCACGCCAGGGGCTGGCCAGACAGCGACGCTGACCCTGTCGGGGCTTGCCCAGACCGTTGGCGGTACGCTCGATTTCCGGGCGGGCAGCGGAACCCTCGGCGGTGGCGGTGTCACCGATCCCACGATCCTGATCACGGGCCAGGCCGCCGGTCTCATTGGCGGATGGGCGACGGTGGGGAACAGCTTTGCTGAGTATGACGCGACGGATGGTGTGCGGGCCTACGTGAGCTCGAACTTCAATTTCGACTCGAGCACCGTCACGCTTCGCAACATCGATGTCAACACGACACAGACGCTTACCGGTGACGACGCCGAATTGAGCGTGCGGTACGTGGCCGCGGTGAACACCGACTTCGGCGGCTTCAACGTGAACATCCACAAGGGGCAGGCGTGCCTCCCGCGGTAGCCTAGTCATGAGGTCGTGCAGCTCACCTGTCATGCGCCGAAGTGCCGGCTCGGCCGTGGTCGCGAGCCTCGCCATCTGTCGCTGGCACATGTCAAAATCGTCATC
>JBGTGN010000194.1:0-10185 GCA_041746715.1 Pirellulales bacterium
GGTGCCCGGGTCGGCCGGCCGCGCGGCCGCGGCTGTGGTGACGATCGCCCGAGGTGGCGATGACGGGGGCATGGTGGACGTGAGCGTCTCGCGGGCGGCGTGACGGAATCCGGTATTCTGTCAGGTCATGTTCCTTGCCGAGCCCCAGCCGACGCCTGCCGATTGGCAGTTTGAAGTTGCCAAGATACCCGTTCGGGTCTCGGCCTGGTTTTGGCTGGGCGCGGCGCTTTTAGGGTGGGGTATCTGTCAGGGGCGCGCCGGCGGCGACCAGAGATCGCTGATCGGCTACCTTATCCTATGGGCCCTGGTCGTGCTCGTGTCGATTCTCGTTCACGAGATGGGCCATGCGCTTGCATTCCGATACTTCGGGCAGGGTTCGCACATTGTCATCTACCACTTTGGTGGTCTCGCGATCCCCGACGCATGGGGCCGCCGCGCACACCTTCGGCCGATCCAGCAGGTGCTTGTGTCGGCCGCCGGCCCGGGAGCGCAACTCGCGCTGTCGATTGCCGCGATCGCCCTTCTCAAGGCCGGCGGTTGGCGCGTTCCCTTCCCGACAGCTCCCTTTCCGCTCGAGTCTATCGGCCGGAGCCTCGATCTCTATTCTGGCCGGCCGTTCGAACTCCCGCTTCTTGGTGCCTTTTTCGCCTTCCTGCTTTTCGTGAACATCCTCTGGCCGATTCTGAATCTCCTGCCCGTGCCGCCGCTCGATGGCGGGCAGATTGTCCGCGAGGGTCTGCACGCGATGGGGGTGGCCGATGCCCATCGAATCGCGGGCATGATTGGTGTGGCCACTGGGGCGCTCATTGCCTACTGGGCCTACACGAATAACGAGCCGTTCCTGGGCATCATGTTCGCGCTTCTGGCGGCGTCCTGCTGGCAAAGCCTCTCGAGCGGCCCCCGCTGGCAGTGATTCCTATACAAAGACCGCTTCGACCGGCTTCCCTTTGCCGTCTTCGGTGGCGTAGAAGGGGCGGCTTTCGATGTCGAAGACCGTCCTCGGGCTGATGCCCATCGCGGTGAAGAGCGTGGCGTGGAGGTCGGTCACGGTGACAGGATTTTCGATGGCTATGCAGGGACGTTCATCCGCTGTCTTCCCGTACACAAAGCCTCGCTTCATGCCACCGCCGAAGAGTACGACGGTTGAACCGCCCGTGAAGTGACGGTGCTGGCCGTAGTGCTCGGGCTTCTCGAGAAAATCCTTTGGAGACTTGGCCTGATCGTTGGCCGTCGAACCTGGCTGACCCTCGGTGATCATGTCGCGGCTGAACTCGCTGGCGATCACGACGAGCGTGCGGTCGAGGAGGCCGCGGTCTTCGAGGTCGCGGATGAGGGCCGCGATCGGGCGATCGATCTCCGCGTGGAGTTTTGCGACTCGCTCATGACCCCGCTCGTGCGTGTCCCAGTGAACGAAGGGAATGTATTCGGTCGTGACCTCCACATAGCGAACGCCCTGCTCGACGAGCCGCCGGGCAAGGAGGCACCCACGGCCGAAGCGGCCGGTGTCATACCGCTCCTGCACTTCCTTGGGCTCGAGTGTGATGTCGAACGCATCGCGTTCCTTGGCGCCGAGGAGCCGGTGGGCCTTGTCAACACTTCGCAGCATCGACTCCTGGTGGTAGTCGCTCGCGAACTCGGCTCGTGGCGACGCCTTCACGAGCTGCTTGAAATGTTCGAAGCGGTTCGCAAACCGCTCGGGGCCCATACCCTTCGGCGGTTTGACCGCAAGGGCTGCCTCCTCGGGGTAAGGAAGGTTGAGCGGACCATACTCGCTTCCAAAAAAGCCGGCCGTTGTGAAGGCCTTGATTTCTTCGTTTTCACCGATTCCCTCAAGTCGCTGGCCGATGTTCACAAAGGCCGGCATCACGGGGTTGCGTGGGCCGAGTACCCGAGCCATCCAGGCGCCGAGGTGCGGGCAGGCGACGGTCTGCGGAGGCACATAGCCCGTGTGCCAGTGGTACTGATGGCGGGAATGGAGAATGCTGCCGAGGTCGGGCTGCACGTGCGAGCGGATGAGCGTCGCACGGTCGAGCACTTTGGCGATCTCGGGGAGACCGTCGCAGATCTGCACGCCGTCGATCGCCGTGGGGATCGCAGGAAACGTGCTGATCACATCGGGCACGGCCATGCCGGGCTCGAACGGCTTGTATTTCTTGGGGTCGAACGTGTCTGGGGCCGCCATGCCGCCAGCCATCCAGAGCACGATGATGGAATCGGCCTTCGCCGCGGGATGGACGATCGCAGCCCCGTCGGCGCGTGCCCTGGGCTCGGGAAGCACGAGCGTGGTCGCTGCGGCGCCGGCGAGTGATTTCAGCAAGTCGCGACGGGTTTTCATGGGAGTGTCTCCAAAGACATCCTACCGCAGAGGCGCTCGGCCTCAGCGAACGAGTTGAAATTCCGGCAGCATGATGATTGCCCAAAGAAGGTCGGCGACTGTCTCGCGGGTCGGCGAATCCTCGAGCAACTCGCGAGCGGCGGTGGCCTCCTTGCTCGTGGGTTTGCGGGCAAGGGCCGCGTCGAAGAGCCACGTGGTCAGGCGTTCGGGATCGGCACCATGCTCGGTGAGAATCCTGTCGCCACCGCGTGCAAACGCGTCTGCCAAGACGGCGTCGTTGGCAAGTTGGATGGCTTCGAGCGTGGTGAGGTCGCTCGGGCGACTCGTCACGATTTGGTCACGGTTCGGCCGACCGAGCGCCGCCATGAGCGGTGTCGCCTTCACGAGCGCGGCACGCACCATCGGCGCAGGTGACTCTTCCGTGTCACCCGGCCGAGTGACGTCGGCATCAGGTTTGTCTGGCGCTGTGCCTGTCAGTTGCCAGACCGCATCCACAAACTGTTCCGCGGTCATCCGTCGCGGCAGTGGTCCGCGAAAGACGTAATCTCGGCCCTGTGGCTGGCCTCCGGCCGCGGGTGTCGCCGCCGCATACGCCTCCGACGTGCAGATCGTCTCGAGCACATGTTTGATGTTCCACTCGCTCGCGACGAGATCGGCCGCGAGCATGTCGAGGAGATCCTCGTTCCACGGAGGCAACCGCAGGGCATCAACCGGATGGACGATGCCGCGGCCCATGAGCCGCGCCCAGAGTCGGTTGACGAGATTTCGCGATAGCCAGCCGTTGCCGGGATTCGTGACGATGGCAGCAAGCTGTTCGAGGCGTTTGTCCGGAGGGGCCGCGGCATCGACCTGCCCCAGCTCTGGAAACATCCATCCGGGCGTCGCCATCTGGCCGGTGGCCTTCTCGCAGCGGTGGAGCTCGAGGGGCGTTTTCGAAGTGATTGCGGCGAGGTCGTAGGTTTGCTGGAGCGTCCAACGATCGACAAACGAATCGTGGCAGCTTGCGCACTTGAGATTGATGCCGAGGAACGTCTGGCCGACGTTCTGGGCGAACTGGATCGGCACGGTCTGGCTTGCATTCACGGTGCCTCGCCAGACGATCCCGTCGATGAAGCCCCGTGACTCTTTCGAGGGCGCGATCAGCTCACGAACAAAAACATCAAAGGGTTTGTTCTCCACGAGCGACCGATAGAGCCATGTGGTGATCTGGCTACGGCCCTTGGTGATGAAGCCAGTGCCCGTGTAGTCGTTGCGGAGCAGGTCGTTCCAGAACGAGAGCCAGTGGTCGGCGTAGGCAACGGCTTTGGTTTCTCCGAGAAGTTCACGAACGAGGAGAACCCGTTTGTCGGTGCGGGTGTCAGTAACAAAAGCCTCGACACGGGCCGGATCGGGCAGCAGGCCGAGGAGATCGAGGCTCACGCGACGGATGAACGTGCGGTCGTCGCACGGCAGTGGTCGCTCGATGTCCTGGGATTTCCACGCGGCGTCGATGATCCGGTCGATGGGATTTGTGCGGCCGTCCGTCGCAGGGGGCAGCGTCACATCACGGAGAGCGAGTGGTGGCTCCCATGTCGTGCGTTCAAACGCAAAGCCTGGTTCCCACGGTGCGTCTGCGTCGATCCACGTTCGGAACACGGCAATCGCCTCGGGCGGAAGGGGATCGCCTTCGCTCGGCATACGATAGTCGGGGTCGTCGCTCCTGATTCGGGAGATGAATTCACTCGCCGCGGCATCCCCAGGGACGAGCCCTGGCGTGCCCGAATCTCCGCCGGCGAGGAGGTCTTCCCGCGTGTTCATCGAGAAACCGCCCTGCCGTGCGTCACCGGTGTGACACTCACCACAGTGCTTCCTGAGCAGCGGCACCACCGCATGGGCGAAGTCGATACCGCGGGCCATCCGCGAAACCCCGCCAGCAAGTGCGGTGACAATCGCGACCCATGGAAGCAACCGACCACCGGAGGGAAGAAGCATTGTCATCTCTCATGGAAGGCAAGGCTATGGAGTATAGCCGTGCCGCACCATGACGCGGTATCATCACGTGTCAACGTGATACGATAGTGGTGATGCTGACGCCTCTCGACTTCCTCACTCTGTTCCGCGCGGAGCTCCGTGCCGCAGGGATTCGCTTCGCGATCACCAGTGGCATGGCGTGCGTGCGGTATGGACTTCAGCAGACCACGAAAGACTCGGATTGGATACTGCCTCCGGATCAGTCCGATTCGCTGGTCGCCCTTTTTTCACGACGGGAGACATCGCTCCCCCCGTGGTCTGTTCGCTATCGGTCTGCCTTCGGCTCGCCTTTGAATGCCGAGTGGATTGCCGGTGGCTGGACATCGCATGTGGCCATCCGTATCGAGGCCGCTGTTGGCAGTCATCGATCGCACCAGTGACGACACCAGGCTTGAGTTCATGATTCGCGCGGAACGTCTTATCTGGGAAGCGATCAATCGAGAGCGGTATCGCCTCTTTCAATCGACGTGGAAAGCGTTTCATCGGCGGTGGCAGGAGGCCGAAGACTGCTCCTGGCCACGATCAATGCCGTGGATCGACCAGCATGAACTGGTCGTGGCGGCGGCCCAACGGTATGGACTCCCTCCATCGCCGTTGACCGCTGAAGCCCGGCTCGCGATCTACGAAGCGGGTTTGGCGAGGGCCGCCGTGCTTGCGAATATTGATCCAGGCCAGCTCACGGATATCGCTCCGCCCATCGATGAGGTGCTGCCGTGAGTGCTCCGCCTGGGAACGAAGCTGCCGAGTCAGACGATTACCCAGAGTGGTACTACGAGCTGCTGGCCCGCACCATGGGTGAAGAAGCCGCCTCCTGGGCGAGACTTCCGCGTCGGGAACGGGAGGCCGAGTTGACCGCCCTGCATATGGCCTTTGACACGCCGGATGATCTTTCGGTGTGGCCAGCCGAGCTCGACGGCGGTGTCGATCGGCCCTGATGACCGATCCCCCTGCGGCATGCTCGGCCGGGTTCACCAGGTTGAACGCCAGCTAGAGCACTGGGAGGCTGGGGAGCGGTGGCCTGGTGGCGGCTGCGGCGGCAAGGTTGCCAGCGAGACGTTCGCAGATGCCTTGGAGGTAGGGCTGGGCTGCTGGGTCGTCGTAGTTGGCGGCCGTGCGACCAGCATCGCCGTGCTCGCGGATCGGAATCTGGATCGGCACTTCGCCCAGGAATGGGATGTCGAGATCCTGGGCGGTCCGCTTCGCGCCGCCCGACCCGAAAATGTCGTATCGCTTGCCGGTGTCGGGGCACACGAAGAATGCCATGTTCTCGACCATGCCGAGAATCGGGATGTTTACCTTGCGGAACATCGCGATGGCCTTCGTGGCATCAAGCAGGGCCACGTCCTGCGGCGTGCAGACGATGACGGCGCCCGTGAGCGGGAGCACCTGCGAGAGCGTGAGCGCGATGTCACCGGTGCCCGCCGGCATGTCGATAACAAGATAGTCGAGAGGACCCCACCGCGTGTCGCGGAGCATCTGCGTGATCGCACCGTGAAGCATTGGCCCACGCCAGACCACGGCCTCACCTGCCGGCACGAGAAAGCCCATACTCATCACGGGCATCTCGCTTTGGCCAACCGCGAGGGTCATCGGAAGGATTTTGCCGTCTTCAATCTGAGGACGCCCCGACAGACCAAGCAGGTGTGGCACGCTCGGGCCATACACATCGGCGTCCAAGAGCCCGACGCGGCTGCCAGACCTGGCGAGACCAATCGCAATGCTCGCGGCAATCGTGCTCTTGCCCACGCCCCCCTTGCCACTGCCGACGGCGATCACGCTCTTGGCCTCGAGGCCAATCTGACCAAGCTTGGTCGGGGGGCGATCATGCGGCTCGACGGTGACCGTGACCGAGGGCGCCGATGGAAACGCCGCGCGAAGCAGTTCCTCGGCGCGGCCGCGGGTGGCGGTCCAGAGGATCGCCGAGTGGGTCGTGAGCCGAAGGGCCACGGCAACGCCCGAGGCATCGGCCGAGACGATCTTCAACTGGCCTGTCGAAGCGAGAGGTCGGCCTGTCTCAGGGTCGCGGATGTCGGCAAGGGTGGCCTGAACAGTCGCTTGGTCAATCTGTGGCATGGGATCCGATCGTCGTGGCCGTTGAAAATGGGCTCGTGAGGCTCTGGCCGGCGCGGGTCGCGGCGGCAAGGAGGCCGCGGGGCTGGATCGTCACGAAGAACATCAGCACGAGGCAGGCGAGCATCGCGAGGCCACCAGCGAGGCCGCCATCGGCCTGTACGCCCCGCTTCGTGCTCTTGAAATACATCGCGGCGATGATGCGGAGGTAGTAGGCCGCTGCGATCGCGGCATTGAGGGCGAGGATCACCGCGAGCGACACGAACCACGCCCGCCGACTCCCGGAGATGACAGGCGAAGTCCAATCGACTTCGAGAGCGCTCGCAGCGAGCGTGAGCTTGCCCCAAAAGCCTGGCAGTGGCGGAATGCCCGCGAGGCTGAGGGTAAAGAGCGCGATCGCAAAGGCAGCGACGGGATTCGTGCCTGAGAGACCATCGAGGTCGTCAACGCTCGCGATCTCGTCGCGTGGAGGGCGAGGGCCGCTGCTTGCCGTCCACTCGGGCCAGCGATGGCCAAGGTAGGCAAGGGCACCGAAGATGCCAATCGTTGGGAGCGCGTACGTGGCCAGGTAGAAGAGCGAGGCGGTCATGCCGCCGAGGCCAAGCGTCCACCGTGCATCGGCCGTATCACCAAGCGGCAGGCCAGCGTGCGTTGATGCTGCGGCTGCGGCTGCCGCGATGCCCACGAGTAAATAACCGGCGTGGGCAATCGACGAGCAGGCAAGGAGCCGACGCAGGTTCTTCTGCCACAGGGCCATGACGTTGCCGACCGTCATCGTGACGGCAGCGATCACCACGGTGAGCTGCCAGAAGAGATCGAGCCAGGCCTGGGCAGCCGGACCGATCCCGGCAGGGGACGGGATAGCTGCCACTCCAAGCTCAATGAGGCGACCGAGGACCACAATCCCGGCGAGCTTCGGAAGCGTCGAGAGCATCGCCGCATTGCCAGGCCCGGTGCCCTCGTACACATCGGGTGCATAGAACTGCATCGGCACGGCGGCGAGTCGAAACAGGGTGCCGACCACCGTCATGCCGAGCGCCACGGGCAAAAGAATCGTGGCCATGCCAGAGGTGGTGGCGTCGCCTGACTGAAGCACGGCGGCGATGCCTGCGAGGCTTGTCGTGCCGGCGATGCCGTAGAGCGTGGCCGCACCGTAAAGAAAGACGGCCGAGGCAATGAGCGACAGGAAGAAATACTTGATCGCCGCCTCCTGGCCACGGGCATCGGTTCGCTTGAGCCCCAGAAGCACATACGTCGGGATCGATACGAGCTCGAGACCCGCAAACAGCAGCACGAGGTCGCCCGCCACGCCGAGAAGCGACATCCCCGCGAGCATCACAAGAAACGTGCCCGCTTCCTCGCATGTGCCGCCACGACGCAGCCCAGAGCCCTGGCTCGATGCGGCCGAAAAAATATCGCCCGACTGTACGAGGGCCAAGAGGGCCCCGACCCCGAGCACCGTCCAGCGGACGAATGTCGAGAAGCCGTCAATCACCACGGGGCCTGAGGTGACCGAAGCACCGTCGGATGGCTGGCCTCCCGTCACGCTCATGGCCGCGGCGATGCCCACCAGCGCAACGAGCCAGCCGTGTCGCACGCCTGCAAACGCACTCCCGAGATACGCGACGAGCGCCGCCGCGATCAGCACGATCTCGGGGGCGAGCAGACCAAAAGTTTCAAGTGAGGTCATGGCGTGGCGACGAGTGGGAAAGCGGGTGATTCGGATGGCTGGGCGATCATGCCGTCCGCATCATCAGCCGCCATGCGGGCTGTGAACGCCGCGGAGGCGTTGTCGGAAACGGCACGGATAGCCGCGGAGGACGGCCCGAGGAACGTCTGCGGCATGAGGCCAATCCAGACGACAAACACGGCAAGCGGCGCCAGGGCCACGAACTCATGCCAGCGGATGTCGAGCCCCTCATCGTGGCTGGCGTGGGCATTCTGCCGCGGCGGCTCGCGGGATGGCCCGAAGAACACTCGCTGGACCGCCTGGAGCATATACCACGCCCCGAGCACGACACCGGCCACGGCAAAGAGCGACATCGTGATGTAGCTCGTCTGCCACGCCGGGCTCACGCCCCCCCAGGCCCGCTGAAACGAGCCGGTGAGAATCATGAACTCACCGACGAAACCATTGAGCCCCGGGAGGCCGATGCTCGAGAACGTGAAGAGCATGAAAAACACCGTGAGCCAAGGCGCCTTCGCCGCGATGCCGCCGAGATTCGCGATGCTGCGGGTGTGGAACCGCTCGTAGAGCATGCCCACGATCGCGAAGAGCCCGGCTGAGGCGAGGCCGTGATTCACGAGCTGGAGATTTGCCCCTTCGATCGCCAGTGGCGTGAGCGCGAAGATTCCCATCACGACATAGCCCATGTGGCTCACCGATGAGTAGGCCACGAGCCGCTTGAGGTCGGTCTGCACGAGGGCCACGAGGGCTCCGTAGATGATGCCCACCACGCCGAGCCCGAAGAGCCACGGGGCGGCCACCGCGGTTGCCTCGGGAAGCATGGGGAGCGAAAACCTGAGAAACCCGTAGATGCCGATCTTGAGGAGTACGCCGGCGAGATCGACGCTCCCGCCAGTGGGCGCCTCGACGTGGGCCAGCGGCAGCCATGTGTGGAACGGCACGATCGGCACCTTCACGGCGAAGCCCGCCAGGAGCGCAAGGAACACGATCATCTGGAGATAGCCACCCTCCGCCGTCATCGGGAGTGGATGGAGGATCGTGGCGTCGGTGAGGGTCTCGATGTCAAACGTCACGGTGCCCGTGTGGGCGGTGTTCCAAAGAACGATCACGAGCAGTCCGAGGAACGTGAGCAGGCTGCCGGCCAGCGTGTAGACAAAAAACTTGACGGCGGCCTTGCGGCGTTCCTCATGGCCCCAGATGCCGATCAAGAAGAAGAGCGGCACGAGCGTGAACTCGAAGAACACATAGAACAGCAGGAGGTCGCGGGCCGCGAAGACGCCGAGCATCGCCGATTCGAGCACAAGGAGCAGGGCGTAGAAACCGACCGGACGATCGGTGATGGCTTCCCAGCTCACGAATACCGCGGTCACGGTGAGCAGCGCCGAAAGTCCAAACATCCAGAGCGAGAGGCCATCGAGGCCGAGGGCCAGGCGGACATCGAAGAATCCACCGGTGAGCCATGGCAGCTCGATGCGGGCAAAGGGAATGCCCGCGGCGGTCGATGGCTCAGCGAGGTAGCGGAGCACGAGCCAGCCGGCGAGGCCAAGGGCCGCAAGTGACGTGACCGCCGCGCTTTGTCGCACGGCCGAGAGCCCGCGGGAGCGAAGCGCCCATGCCACGATCGCGCCCAGAAGGGGCGTCAGGATCGTGAGCAGCAGGTGGGCCTGGGGACTAAAGCCATTCATGGAGGATCACGTGTTGTCTGATGATGTGTTGTCTTGTGGAAGCTCAGGCTCGAAGGGTCCAGGCAAGCGCCAGAACGATCGCGAGTGTGCCGATTGCACCGGCCACGGCATACCGCTGAACGAGGCCCGACTGGAAGCGTCGCACGATCGAACCAGCGGCGAGCGGTATGCCTGCCACGACGTTCACGAGACCGTCGATCACATACCGGTCGCACGCCGCCGACAGCATGGCAAGAATCTCGAGCGGCCTCACAATGACCGCGGTGTACAGCTCATCGATATAGAAGCGGTTGGCAAAGAGTGTTTCAAGCGGCCCCAGAAAACGGTCCATGAGCGGGCCGTCGCTGCGGCGGCCGAGATACCCAAGCGCCGCGAGGACGATGCCGAGCGCGGCGGCG
>JBGTGN010000195.1:0-10163 GCA_041746715.1 Pirellulales bacterium
GTCGCTGAGGCAGCGGCCGACGAAGGCCGTCAGAGACGGGCCGTCGTTCACGACCACCGCCGCATCGGCCCGGAGGAGCCGGGCCACCTCATCGCGGAAGTTTCGAGTATGCGGGCCGAAGCACACCGCGGCCCCGTAGGCCGCCGGCTCGATCATGTTTTGCCCGCCGCGGCTGCCATCGAGGCTCCCGCCCACGAACGCAACAGTCGCCACGCCCCACCACCAGGCAAGCTCCCCGGTGGTGTCGACCACCAGCACGCGAGCCGTCGGATCGCGGCCGTCGGATCCGAGCCGGCTGCGGGCCTGCCACCGGAGGCCGAGACGATCGAGAAGGGCGGTGACCTCAGGCGTTCGCTCGACATGCCTCGGCACGATCACGAGCCGGAGAGAAGGGTGCGCATCCCGCACCGCGAGGTATGCCTCGGCGGCGAGTTGTTCTTCCGGAGCCTGCGTGCTGCCGGCCAGGAATACGCGATCACTCGCGACGATCCCAGCCACCCCTCGCAGCCGCTCCACCTCAGGGGCATCGCGATCGCCGAGCACGCCATCAAACTTCATCGACCCGGTGACTCGAACATCGCGGGCACCGAGCGCCTCGAAGCGATCGGCATCGTCCTTGGCCCGGGCGCTCACGATCGTCACGCGGCCGAGCATGCGCCGCACGAGCGGCGCGATGCGAGCGTATCCCCGAAAGCTCCGCTGGCTCATCCGGGCGTTGGCGACCACGACGGCGACGCCACGACGTTCGGCGGTGGCCAGCAGGTTGGGCCAAAGCTCGAGTTCGCCGAGCACGAGGAGTGTTGGGCAAACGTGGCTGAATACTCGGCTCACGGCCCACGAAAAATCGAGTGGGCATGGGAATATCCTGTCTCCGCCAAAACGCTTCGCGGCCACTTCGAGCCCGGTGGTCGTGGAGCTCGAGACAACGATGTCGATGGAGTGGCCCGCTGCTCGAGCCTGCCGCTGGAGCTCGTCGGCAAGCGTCGCGAGGAGTTGTACCTCACCCACACTCACGCCGTGCATCCAGATGCGCGTGGAACCCGGCGGGGCGGGGGGCACGACCACGTGGCCCATGAAACGCTGCCAAGGCGCCGCCACGGGGCGCCCGCCCGAGAGCCGTCGCCATGCCACCCATGGCAGCGCGAGGATCACGACGATCAAATAGGCAACATCAAAAAGCATCGTGGCCCGTCAGCCTGCCGCGACGCCGCTCGATTTTCCGCAGCAGTTCTTGAACTTTTTCCCACTTCCACACGGGCAAGGGTCGTTGCGACCCACCCGCTGGCCGAGGTTTCGGATCGGTTCGACCACGGCGGGCTCGGCGCGGTGCATATCGGCCGCCGAGTCCTGTGCCCCTGCGAGTTCCACGCCGCTGGCGGCCTCAGCATGGATGGCAGCGGTTTCGTGCCACGTGCTTCGCAGGGCTGACTCCTCGACCTGCTCGATCCGATAGACAACATCCACGACCCGCTCGGCGATGCCCTTCCACATGAGGTCGAAGGTCCGCATGCCTTCCCGCTTGAACTCGACTTTCGGATCGACCTGGGCATAGCCGCGAAGGCCGACGCTACTCCGAAGGTGATCCATCGCGAGGAGATGGTCTTTCCAGGCGTTGTCGAGGATCTGAATGAGCACCGCCCGCTCCATCCGCTTCATCTCGTCCCGCGGGTCGTCGCCGCGCTCGTGCCGCCGCCGACTGGCCGCCACGAGCGTCTTGCGAAGCTCGTCGAGGTCGCTTGTCGCAAGGTCAGTATCGGTCAGGTTTGGGTCAAATCGTGTTCGGGCCCAGGCCAGGAGGCCGTCGCGGTCGAGTCGCCGCGAGCCGTCGCCTTGACGGCCCGAAAAGTGGGCGAGTCCAACGAGGACCGGATATTCGACATCCCGTTCGGCGTAGGCGGCCCGTGCCTTGGCGCAGACAAAATTTTGGAATGCCTTCGTGTCGAGCCCGTCCTTTTCGAGGCGGGCGATATCGGCCTCATCGACGGTCGCACCGAATCGCCATTCCGTCCATCCGCGAGCGGTTCGCACGCCGAAGTCGGGGTCGAGGAACCGACGGCCTTCACTCAGGTCAATCTTTTGGATCGCCTCACGGGCCCGGTCGCGGAGGACCTCGACGATATCGTGGCGGCCGGCTCGTTTGAGGTCACGGTCGTTGACCGACAGTTTCCAGCGAGCATTGGCAAATGATGCCAGTGCCGACCAGTTCCATTCGCTCTCGTCTTCGCCCTGGGGCAGGTTCTCTTCCACGGCCTCGAATATCTGCGTCTCCGATTGCCGGGTGGCCTCATCAACCGCAAGCTGCTCGGCTTCTTCGGCCGTGACGCCACGAAAGTCGCTGGCATCGAGCTCGCACGAGAGCTGGCCTGCCGCCCACGCCGCATAGGTCTGTGGGCCATAGTCTTTGTTGAGGAACGCACCGATGTTGTCGGTGATCTGGCCGTCCACCATGTCGAGGATCATTTCGCGGCAGTCGGCATCACCATCGGTGAAGTCGAGGATCCGCTGGCGAAAGCCGTAGACCCGCTTCCGTTGCTCGTCCATCACCTCGTCGTATTCGAGGAGGTTTTTGCGGACCTCGAAGTTTCTCTCCTCCACCTTCTTCTGGGCAGCCTCGACACGACGCGTCACCATGCGGCTCTCGATCGCCTCGCCATCCTGCATGCCGAGCCGCGTGAGCACATTTTTCACCCACTCGCCCGCGAAAATCCGCATGAGGTCGTCTTCAAGCGAAAGGAAGAACCGACTGCTACCAGGATCGCCCTGCCGGCCGCAGCGGCCGCGGAGTTGGAGGTCGATCCGGCGGGCCTCGTGTCGCTCGGTTCCAATGATCTGGAGGCCACCCATCGCGCGAACCTGATCCCCCTCGGGCTTCATGTTCTCGCGGGCGGCGATCTCGGCGATGAGCGCGTCCCACTCGGTTTTGGGCACGTCGAGCCGGGTGGGGTAGATGTCTTGCAGCTTCGCCCACGCCAGCGTCTCGGCATTGCCGCCGAGGATGATGTCGGTGCCACGGCCGGCCATGTTGGTGGCGATTGTGACGGCCCCGAGCCGCCCGGCCTGGGCGATGATCTCGGCCTCCCGCTTGTGGTGCTTGGCATTGAGTACCGCATGGTCAACGCCGCGGTTTTCGAGGAGCGACGAGAGCCGCTCGCTCTTCTCGATCGACACCGTGCCCACGAGCACCGGCAGGCCGCGTCGCTGGATTTCCTTGACCTTCGACCGAGGGATGGTTTGGGTTTCGCGGCCACCCTTGTCTTCGAACACGATCTCCGACTCGCTCTCCTGGGCGATGTGGCCTGTTCGCCACGAGCCATCGGTCAGCGCGAGCGTGTCCCAGCGGTGTACCCGTTCCACCTCGTCGGCCACCGCGATCCATTTCTCTTTCTCGGTGCGATAGATGACGTCGGGATGATTGATTCGCTGAAGTCCGCGATTCGGCGGAATCGCGATGACGTCGAGTTTGTAGATTTTCCAGAACTCGTTGGCCTCGGTCATGGCCGTGCCGGTCATGCCGGCGAGCTTCTTGTAGAGCTTGAAGAAGTTCTGGAGCGTGACCGTGGCAAGGGTCTGCGATTCCTCCTTGATCCGGACCCCTTCCTTGGCTTCGACCGACTGATGGAGGCCGTCGGACCACTGGCGGCCCGGCATGAGCCGTCCGGTGAATTCATCGACGATCACCACTTCCCCTTCTTGGACGACGTAGTTGACGTCTCGCTTGTAGAGATAGTGGGCCTTGAGGGCGTTGTCGATGAGGTGGGGCCACTCCATGTTGCCCACGGTGTAGAAACTCTCGACCCCCGCAAGCTTTTCGGCCGTTCGCACCCCCTCTTCGGTGAGCGAGACCGTGTGTTCCTTCTCCTTGACCTCGAAGTGCTGCTCGGCCCGGAGCTGCCGCGCGATCCCGTCGGCGCGGGCGTATTTTGTGACATCGTCGTGGGCCGGCCCCGAGATGATCAGCGGCGTGCGGGCCTCGTCGATGAGGATGTTGTCGACCTCGTCCACGATCGCGTAGTGGAGCGGCCCCTGGGCCTGCTGCATGTGCTTCGGGAAGCGGTCGTCGTCTCGGGCGGCCATCCGCATGTTGTCGCGGAGGTAATCGAAGCCAAACTCGTTGTTCGTGCCGTAGGTGATGTCGCAGGCATACGACTTTTGCCGCTGGCCGGAGTCCATGCCCGACTGGATTGCACCGACGGTGAGGCCGAGGCCGAGGTAGAGCGGCCCCATCCACTCCATGTCGCGGCGGGCGAGGTAGTCGTTGACGGTGACCACATGCACGCCCTTGCCCTCGAGCGCGTTCAAGTAGGCCGGGAGCGTGGCCACGAGTGTCTTGCCCTCGCCGGTGATCATCTCGGCGATGGCGCCCGAGTGGAGCACCATGCCGCCGATGAGCTGCACGTCGTAGTGCCGCATCCCAAGGAACCGCCGTCCCCCCTCACGGCAGACGGCGAACGCTTCCACGAGGATGTCGTCGAGCGTTTCCCCTGCCGCGAGCCGCCGCCTGAACTCGGTCGTTTGCCCGGCGAGCTCAGCGTCGCTCATCGTTTGGTAGCGAGACTCGAGGAGGTTGATCGCCTCAATCTTGGGATCGAGCTTGCGGATATAGCGGGCGTTGGATGAGCCGAAGAGGCCGGTGATAAAGCGTTCGGTGCGGCTGCTCAGCGCCGAAGCCCCACCCGTCAGTCCGTCCCAGAGGCGTTCGAGAAGTTCCATGAAGCGTATGTCTGTGCGATGGCCCGCCGGGAGGCGGGAGGAGTTCGGCTGCGGCCGAATGATGACGGCCGGCCGAAAGGGCATTGGGGGGGCCGGCAGCAGGGCGCCGACCTGGCTCGCGAAAATGCGTGCCAACCGGGGATTCTCGCGGGGAAATGCCTCGGGGGTCAAGGCGACCGCTCCGGATCGACCGGAGGCTCGATTGGCTGCCGAAGTTCCGGGGTTTCGAAGCAACCGGTTTTCAGGAAGTGAAGCGTCAGGGCGATCACCTCGTCGTTTTCGGGCATGAAGGTGTGGCCGGCACCGACCCGTCGGAAATCGCTTGCACCGGGGAGGCGGGTCTCCTCGACACTTACCACCAGGTCGTCCTCGCCATCGATGAGCGGATTGGTCACCGGCAGGTCGCCTCCACCGGCCAGCACCCCAAACTCAAAGTTCGGTGTTGCCAGGTGCGGCTCGACATCCTGCCAGCGAACCGAGAGCTGCTCCCCTGCAGCACCCGCGACAAGACCAAACAGCCGGCTGCCCTTCATCCGCCGAGCCATCTGGGCGCCGAGGTTCGGTGGGCCAAGCATCACCATTCGCCCGCGCGTCGGCTCGCCGGGGAGCGGCACCGGATGCTCGTCGAGATAACGACGCACGACAAGATTCCCGAGGCTGTGCCCGACGAACGACACCGTCTCGCACCGTTCGAGATGCCGCAGCACATGGTCGAGTGCAAACGCGTGATCGCTCAGCGTGCCTCGGGTGCTCGCGTAGCCGAAGGTCACAACACGATAGCCGCCGCGTTCCAGTCGCGGCGTCAGGGGATCCCAACAGATGCGAGATCGCCCAAGCCCATGGAGGAGCACCACGACGTGGCCTCGGTCCGCCGCCCGCGGATCGGTCGGCATCAGGCGATCGAGCTCCCGCAGGCAGAACGCGTAGTTGCCCCAACCGCGGCGAATGTTCGTCTCATCGAGGAGCCGGTAGTGGCCGGTCATCTCGTTTCGCTGAACCCGCCAGCCCCCGCGGATCACGAAGTCGGTCCAGAACTGCATGCCCCCGGTCGTGTCGAGCGGGATATTGAATGACCCGTCGGGCTTCTCGGCGGGGTCGGGCGTGGGGTACTTCGAGGCACGAGCCGTGCCAGGTGAGCCGGTTGCCGCGTCCGGTTTCTCAACGGCCGTTGATTCCGTCGTGCCGAACATGAGAAGCACGGCAGCGCAGACGAACGCGGCGCCAGGCACCGAACGAATGAAAAAGGCAGTCATAGGATGGGATGTGTCATACACTCCTGATGTGAGTATGCGGGGGCTCACAAGGAATTATGGTCCATGGCCCTGGAGATCCATGCAATGCCGCCGACCGAAGGACAGGGGCCGATCTTTCTGAGCGGCACCGACTACGCGCTCCCGAAAACACTCCCACACGGATTGGCGAAGTACACGAACTTCCGTGAGATGGCTCGCGGCGGTTCGGCGGTTCTTCGTACCTGCTTCGATCAGATCACCGGCCGAACGGTCGTGATGAAAACGCTCCTGCCTGAGTCTCGGCATGACGAAAAAGAGAACCGCCGGCTCCTGCGGGAGGCCCGCGTGACGGCCCAGCTCCAGCATCCCAATACGGTGCCGGTCTACGAGATCGGCCAGGATGAGACCGAGGGACTCTACTTCACGATGAAACGGGTCTCGGGGGAGAATCTCTTCGAGATCCTCAAGCGGATCGCCAGAGGGGATGCCGCCGCGATCGCCGCCTTTCCGCTTCGTCGTCGGCTCGAGATCGTCGAGGGGGCAGCACTGGCGCTCATGTATGCCCACGCCCGTGGTGTGATTCATCGTGACGTGAAGCCCGAGAACATCTGGGTGGGCAACTTCGGCGAGGTGATCCTCCTCGACTGGGGTGTGGCGAAGGTCTGGGGGCAATCAGATGATCAACCGCAGCATCCGTCGATCGTGAAAGAGCCATCGGAATCCCTCCAGTCGATCACGATGGCCGGGGAGCGACCTGGCACGCCGCTCTATATGTCGCCCGAGCAGGTCAACGTGAACCGAGCCGTCGTCGATGAGCGATCCGACATCTTCAGTACCGGCGTCGTGCTCTACGAGATGGCCGCGCTGCGAGAGCCTTTTCGGGGCCGGGTGATCCAGGAAACCTTCGAGAACATCATCCACGACAACCCACCGCCGCCATCGAAGGCAAGCCCTGGCCGAGGCATTCCTCCACGGCTCGACGAGGTCGTGATGAAGGCCATCGCCAAGAGCCCGGCCGACCGCTACCAGACGATGCGGGCGATGATCGAGGCAATTCGCGAAGTCGAATTTGGTGACTGACTTCACGCTCGCCGGGGCATCCATGCCCCCGGCTCGCTTGCCCGGCCTCCGCCGGGAAGTGAGCGACGCTTCCGGCGTCGCAGTCCTTCTCACATCTCCGTGGATCAGGCCACGCAAGCGGTCGCCGTGGCTTCCTTCACCGTCTTGATGATGGCGGCCGCGACCTTGTAGGGGTCGGCGTTCGAGGCCGGACGTCGGTCCTCGAGTCGTCCCTTCCAGCCGCCCTCGATCGTGCCAACCGGAATCCGGATCGAGGCACCGCGGTCAGAGACACCATAGGTGAACTGATCGATCCTGGCCGTCTCGTGCTTGCCGGTGAGCCGCTGATCGTTGTCAGCACCATACACACTGATGTGACGATCGATCACGCCACCAAATCCCTCACAGATGCTCGTGAAGACCTGCTTGTCGCCGCAGGTCCGCATGAGCTCATTGGAGAAGTTGGCATGCATGCCCGAGCCGTTCCAGTCGAGCTTGCCGAGCGGCTTCGGATGCCACTCGATGGCGTAGCCATACTCCT
Source organism: Pirellulales bacterium (assembly GCA_041746715.1). Lineage (GTDB taxonomy): Bacteria > Planctomycetota > Planctomycetia > Pirellulales > UBA1268 > QWPN01. The sequence continues at coordinate 7,543 of JBGTGN010000195.1, forward strand.
CGCCAATTCGCTCGAGCAGGTAGCGGGCGACCCAGATCTCGTCACCGGCACGCTTGGCGCCCTTGGCGAATATCTGGAACTCCCACTGGCCCGCAGCCACTTCGGCATTGATCCCCTCGATATTGAGGCCTGCCTCGATGCAGGCGTCGAGGTGCTCCTCCACGCAGTCGCGGCCGTGGGCATTGTCAGCACCGACCGAGCAGTAGTAGGGGCCCTGGGGGGGCGGAAAGCCGCCGGCAGGGAAGCCCGGTGGATTATTGTTGACCGTGTTCCACAGGAAGTATTCCTGCTCGAACCCGAACCAGAAGTCGTCGTCATCGTCGTCGATGAGAGCGCGACCATTCGACTCGTGTGGCGTGCCGTCGGCGTTCAGTACTTCGGTCATCACGAGGTACGCGCTCTTGCGGCACGGATCGGGGAAAATCGCGACCGGCTTGAGGAGGCAGTCGGAATCACCGCCCGAGGCCTGCTCGGTGCTTGAGCCGTCAAAGCACCACATCGGGCACTCTTCGAGGGAACCACCGAAGTTTCGCTCCACGCGAGTCTTCGACCGAAGGCTCTGAGTGGGCTTGTAACCATCGAGCCAAATGTATTCCAGCTTCGTCTTCGTGCTCATTGCTGAAGTCGTCCTTGCTGAGGAGGGGAGGGGAAAAGGAAAGCCCCGACCGACCATAGGACGACGCGACATCGATCTGCCCGGCGACGACCTCAAGGGCCGACGGGGACAGCCGCCGTATCGGTGTCTGGCTGGTGGCCAGGAACCCATGCGAAGAGTAGCAAAACCCGTGCCAGAATAGCCATGACCCGTCGTGCACACGAGAAATCCACACTTCTCATGTGATTTTGCCGTCACCAGGCCGCCCGCCAGCGCGGCATTCCAGGCGGCAGAGTGCTGCAAAAGGCGGCAGATGCGGGGGCTGGGGGGATCGGCCTGGCCTGGGCAAATTCTCTCAAGACTGTTCGGGTGACTGCAACGCATAGTCGCCAGACTCGATTCGAGCCGCGCCCGTCACAGGCCTGTTGTAGAGGTAAACCCACGCAGGTACTTCGCTCCCGTTGCACAGCACGGCGTGCGTGATGACGCGTTGAAAGAGTGGACATGCGCCGCCGCATTCTTCATAGCGGTCGAAGGCTTCGAGAACGGCTGGCTCCGAAATACGCAGCACGTCGCCGTGGACGACTCCCTCGCCCAATCGCATGCCCGGGTATGCGCCGAGGTCGTAAAGGATTCCACGGACGGTCGCGGCGTCGACGTGCTCGAGGCCGCGAACGAGCACGAGCGGCTCACCAGTTGCCAGGCCAGGCCGAAGCGTCCCGTACACAAAGAGGAGATCAGGTTCGCTCGGCATACCGTCACGCCCGCATTCACATCACGGCTGTGGGAAGACAACATTGTAACGGCCATCCCAAGGATCTCGGTGGCCCTGCATCGCGGTTCGGTCAATAATCCTCGCCATGCCATCGAAGCCATCGAACACCACACCGGATCAGCATGCCACAGGGGACGGCCGTCCTCCATGGCACCAAGGCAGAGATCTCACGGGTCGTTTGCTCTTCCTCGGTTCAGGAACGAGCGTGGGGGTGCCGATGGTCGGCTGCGGTTGTGACACATGCTTGCGAGGCGGTCCCCGCGATCAGCGGACGCGAACGAGTGTGCTCGTTGGCCTTCCCGAGGGGCATCTCCTCATTGACACGACGCCCGACCTGCGGGAGCAACTGCTCCGCGAGGACATTGGGCGAGTCGATGCCGTGCTTTACACGCATGACCACGTCGATCATGTCTACGGTCTCGACGATGTGCGGCCGCTCTGTTTCCACGCGGGCCGCTCAATGCCGGTGCTCTGCGAGGAGGCGGTCGAAATCCGCATCCGCAAGGCCTTTGACTACGCCTTCTCTTCGGCGCCACCCGCGGGCGGTGGTGTTCCCAAACTCACGTTCGAGCGGATCGGCACGTCGCCCTTCGAGGTGCTCGGCGTGAAAGTCATCCCGATGCGGCTCGAGCACGGTCCGTTCGACGTACTCGGCTTCCGATTCGGAAACCTCGCCTACTGCACCGACACGAGTGGCATCCCAGACGCCACCTGGTCTCTCCTTGAAGGGCTCGACACGCTCATCCTCGATTGCCTCAGGCACACGAGGCATCCCACGCACTTCTCGATGGCGGAGGCACTCGACGTCGCAGCCCGTGCGCGAGCGAAGCGAACCATCCTCACGCATCTCTCCCACGAACTGCCGCATGAAGCCACAAGCCGCTCGCTGCCCGCGGGCGTCGAGCTCGCCTACGACGGCCTCGAAGTGCCGCTCGGGTAGCTCGCTCGTAGCCGGAGGCTGTTGGCGATCACCGAGAGCGAGCTCAGGGTCATTGCAGCGGCCGCGAGCATCGGGCTCGTGACATGGCCGACGACGGGATAGAGCACGCCAGCAGCCACCGGGATCGCCAGGACGTTGTAGAGAAACGCGAGCGCCAGATTCTGCCGCACGACCCGCATCGTGGCATGCGCAAGATCGAGTGCCCGGGGCAGGGGGGAGAGGCCGCCTGAGAGAAGTGTGACGTCGGCTGTCTCGAGCGCAACGGCAGACCCCGACCCCATCGCGATGCCAACGTCGGCTGCGGCGAGGGC
>JBGTGN010000196.1:0-12249 GCA_041746715.1 Pirellulales bacterium
CTCTCCGTGCAAGACATTCAGGCTGCGGTCGCTCCCGGCGTGAGGCTCTTCTACGGGCGGCTGTTGACCGAGCACGTTGGTTGGGAGGTGGGCTACACCGGTATCTATGGCATGTTTGGAGATGCGACCGTTACCGGAAACGACAACATCACCTTTCCCGATCCACTGGGAACCAATTTTGATCCGGGCGACGAACTTCGGGCCACGAACTTCACCACGCTCAACATGTTTGAGGCAAACTTCTTCTATTACAACTGCTGCGAGGAATGCGGTCCGTTGTGCCGGCGGAACTGCCATTGCTCGCGGTGTTTCGTGGGTTTCATGTGGGCCGGACTCGACGATCAGTCGACGCTGACGGAACTCTGTTGCGACCCACCAGAGCCAAACACCTATTCCGTGCGGGCGAGCACCAACTACTTCGGTCCCCAGATCGGCCAGTGGGGGCGGCGTGAGTGGTGCCGCTGGGCGGTCGAAGGCTGGTGGAAGGCGGGCGTCTGTGGCACCTCTGCCTACCAGGCGCAGGATCCGATCATAAGCGCTCTCTCGGGCGAGGTGCGGCCTGCGCGGAGCGGCGCTGACATGGGTGTCGGCTTCGTTGGGGGCTTGAATGGCACCGTCATCTATCGGCTTACCGACGTCTGGGGCCTCCGGGCCGGTTACAACTGTTACTGGCTGACAGGTGCCGCGCTGGCTCCGTCGCAATACGATTTCGGCGCCTTCGCCGACAGTGGCTCGGGGATCAACGACAATGGCTCGCTATTCCTTCACGGCGTGAATCTGGGCGTCGAGGCCCGTTGGTAGGTTCACCCACGGCACGCTCTGCGGAATCGTGACGGAGAATGTCGCCCCACTGAAGGTCACCGGTGAGCGTCTCGGGCAATCTCTGATGCGGCAGCGTGTCGCTCGATGTTTTTGACGCCATGAGGATTGCCGTGTAGTTTCATCGTGAAATGACCCGCGTATGTCCACCACCCGTGCCAACCATCCGATCGAACCGCAAGCCGCTGGGCATGTCTGCGGTACTCCTCCCCTTCCATGACGATGGCTCGATTGACTGGGGAGGGTTCGAGGCCCATGTCGCCCGCACGGTTGATGTCGGCCTTGTCCCAGCGGTCAACATGGACACCGGCTACGCCCCGCTGCTGGACGACGCCACGCGGCTCGAAGCACTCCGCCGCACACGCGATACCTGTAGCGGCGCACGGTACGTCGCAGGCGCCGGTGTGTTCGACACGCCCGGCAGCCCGTTCAACCCCGACGGCTACCGCTCGCAAATCGATGAGGTTCTGAGCTTCGCCGGCCAGCCGGTCATCTTCCAGTCGTTTGGGCTCACCTCGCTGCCCGACGACCAAATCGCACCCGCCTATGCAACACTCTCCGAGGGCTGTCCGTCGTTCGTCGCCTTCGAGTTGGGCCAGATGTTCGCCCCCTTCGGCAAAATCTACTCGCTCGACGTCTATGAACAGCTCATGGACCTGCCCAACTGCATCGGGGCCAAGCACTCGTCGCTCTCCCGCCAGCTCGAGTGGGATCGACTCGCCCTCCGCGACCAAACCCGCCAAGACTTCCACGTCTTCACCGGCAACGATCTCGCCATCGACATGATCATGTATGGCAGCGACTACCTGCTGGGGCTCTCGACCTTCGCCCCCGACTTGTTCGCGAAACGCGATGCGCTCTGGGTTACTGGCGACAGGAGGTTTTACGAAATCAACGACCTTCTCCAGTACCTCGGGTTCTTCGCCTTCCGCTCTCCGGTGCCCGCCTACAAGCACGACGCCGCGATGTTCCTCAGGCTCCGCGGCTGGATCGGCTGCGACGACACCCATCCACAGAGCCCACACCGCCCCGAAAGCGACCGCGCTGTCCTTGCCGAATTGGTGCCGCGAGTCGAAGCTTTGTTGGTGTAGGACTATCGCGAGATTGAAGAAAGTTTGCCGATGCCAGCCATCCCACGGATCACACGGTACAAGTCGGCCGCCGAGCTCCGTGCGGTCTGTGCGGAGCTCGGAGTCGCGATTCCCATTGATGATGCTCCGGTTGCCGCCGCAAGCTCGCCGCTGAATCGGCCGCTTCGCGTCGCTGACTCTCTCGTCGGGAACCGCTGGGCCATTCACCCGATGGAGGGCTGGGACGCCACGCCCGACGGCAAGCCGACCGAACACACGCTCAGGCGCTGGCGCAACTTCGGCCTATCGGGCGCGAAGCTCATCTGGGGCGGGGAGGCCGTGGCCGTGACGCATGCCGGCCGCGCCAACCCGAACCAGCTCGCATTCGCCCCGGGAAACGAATCGGGCCTGGGCCAACTCCGCGAGACACTCGTCGCAGCCCACGTCGAACGCTTCGGCGGGGATGCCCCTGGTGACCTGCTCATCGGCCTTCAGCTCACGCACTCGGGCCGGTTCTCGAGGCCCCACGACAAGAAGCGGATTGAACCCCGGGTCGCGTACCGGCACCCGATCCTCGATGCACGGGTTGGCATCACCGACGAAACGGCCGTGCTCAGGGACGATGAGTTGTATCAGCTCATCGAGCAGTACATCGCCGCAGCCAAAGCCGCACAGAGCACCGGATATCAGTTCGTTGACATCAAACATTGCCACGGCTACCTCGGCCACGAACTGCTCTCGGCTTACGACCGGCCCGGGGCCTTCGGCGGTTCGTTCGAGAACCGCACTCGCTTCATGCGGCTGATCTGCGAGGGCGTTCGCGCCGCCTGCCCGGGGCTCATCCTTGGCGTGCGGCTGAGTGCCTTCGACCACCTGCCGCACAAGCCCGACAACACGAAGAGCGAGGGGGGACGCCTGGGCCCCGGTATCCCTGAAGAGTTCTCTGGCGGCGGCTACCCGGGCTTCGGCCTCGACCGCGACAATCCCGCGCAGATCAATCTCGACGAGCCCATCCGTCTCCTCCGGCTGATGCGGGACGAGCTTGGTGTCGCCATCGTCAACGTCACGGCGGGGTCACCCTACTACAACCCCCATCTCCAGCGGCCCGCCTACTATCCCCCTTCCGACGGCTACCAGCCGCCCGAAGACCCGCTCCGCGGCTGCCTGCGACAAATCGACATCGTCCGCCAGCTCCGCGTGGCCGTGCCCGAGCTACCCCTGGTCGGGAGCGCCTACACCTACTTCCAGGACTACCTTCCCCACGTCGGCCAGGCGCTCGTCCGAGAGGGATGGGTTGATTTTATCGGCCTCGGACGTATGGCCCTGTCGTATTGGGATCTGCCGGCAGACGTCGCTGAGGGAACGCCGGTCAACCATAAACGTATCTGCCGAACGTTCAGTGACTGCACCACCGCGCCACGCAACGGCATCATCTCCGGTTGCTACCCGCTGGATGATCATTACAAACTCGCACCCGAGCATGATGCGCTCAAGGCCGCAAAGAAAGAAATGATCGACCGCCTCAAGGTGCTTTGATTCCCCGTGACTCGTGTCGTATCACCGGAGATTCCGATGACCACTCGATCCTCCGTTTTGCTGCTGCTCGTGACGATGCTCATCGTGCCGACTCACGCCGATGAGCTCGTCTTTGAGGATGACTTCGCGCAGGGGGCAGATCGCTGGGAGCCCACCGACCCGGCATCCTGGGCGCTCGGCAAGGATGGCGACCGGGCCGTCTGGGGCCTCACCAAGCGAAAAGGCGACTATCAGCCGACGGTTCGCAGTCCGCATAACGTGGCCCTTGTCAGGGATCTCGAGCTGACCGACACCGTGATCACCTTCCAGGTGAAAAGCACGCTCGACACGGGCGGCCACCGCGACTGCTGCGTCTTCTTCAACTGGCAAGACCCAGAACATTTCTACTACGTCCACCTCGGAGCCAAGCCGGATCCGGCCAGTGGTCAGATCATGATCGTGGATGGATCTCCCCGCCGGCCGCTCACGACCAACACGACCCCCGTGCCATGGGACGACCAGTGGCATACTGTGAAGCTCGTCCGCGACGTGGCCACCGGTCGGATTGCCGTCTTCTTTGACGACCTCGAGACGCCGCTCATGGAAGCGACCGACAAGACCTTCACAGGTGGTCGCGTCGGCATCGGCTCATTCGACGACATGAACGACTTCACCGACGTGAAGATTCATGGCCGCAAGGCCGAGGGCACACGATAAACCGTGTTCGCGAGTCACAGCACCTTTGGTGCGGAATCGCCACAGGTTGTCTTACCCTGCTTTCTCACGTCGATCGGCCCGCACGGAAACGCGGTGATCGAGCGAGGCAGTCTTGCCCCAACGGAGCCCCGCGCCGATGGCCGCGGTGACGTACCTCTTCGCACGGCCCACGGCACCTGAGAGCGACATGCCGTGCGCGAGACCGGTCGCGATGGCGGCCGCGTAGGTGCAGCCGGTGCCATGCGTTGCGAAGCCACGTCGAAACGGCGCCGAGAATCGTTCGCTGCCGGTGGCCGTCACGAGGATGTCGGTCGCGAGGCGAGTGCCGAGGTGGCCACCCTTCAGAAGAAAAGCACATCCGTGTCGCTCCACGAGGTCCTTTCCCGCCTCTTCCATCTCGTCGAGATTGCGGCAAGGCAGCCCCGAGAGAATCCGCAGCTCGTCGAGATTTGGTGTCACGAGACTGGCTCGCGGAAAGAGTCTCTTGGCGTAGGCTGCACGAGCGGTCGGTTCGAGCAGCGGATCGCCGCTCGATGCCACCATGACGGGATCCACCACGAGCGGAAGCGTGGGGACGGCCGCCAGCGCCTCGGCCACCGCCTGAATGATGCCCCGCGAGAAGAGCATCCCGGTCTTGGCAGCGGCGACGGGAAACGCTTCGAGCGACAGCCTTATCTGGGCCGCGACGATCGCTGGCTTCATTGGTTGGATCGCCTCGACGCGGCCTGGCACTTCGGCCACCACGCAGGTGATCGCCGTCTGGGCGTAGCCTCCGAGCGCAGTGATGGTCTTGAGATCGGCCTGGGCACCGGCCCCGCAGGAGTTGTCGGAGCCGGCGATCGTGAGCACAACCGGGGGCGGCTTCAAAAGGCTCACGAGAGTTCGACCGTCTTGCCGGTGCGAAACGACTCATCGGCGGCGAGCACGATTCGCAGGCTGTTGACCGCGTCGTCCATGTGGCCGGTGAGATCCCGGTCGTTCTGAATCGCGTCGAGGAAGAGCTTCTGCTCGAGCAGACAGAGGCCGTCGTGGTCCGGCTCGCCGGAGCAGTCGATCAATTCGTCGGCCCGAGCGAAGGAACCGTCAGCCGCGAGCGCCGCATGATGGAGTTTCAAGACGGCAGCCTTCGTATGGCCCTCGACATCGTCGCTGCCGGCTTCGCTCTCATTGACCCCGGCAATGCTCACGCATCCCTTCGGGCCGACGACGTCTTTCACAAAGAACGCCGTCTCGCTCATCATCGGTCCCCAGCCAGCCTCGTACCACCCGACTGAGCCATCACCAAAAGTCACCTGGAGGCAGCCGTAGTTGTACATGCCGGGCACGAGCTCATCGGTGAGCCGCGCGCCAATCGCTGACACCCGAACCGGCTTCGAACGGGTCATCTGGCACATCACGTCAACGTAATGCACGCCGCAGTCGACAATCGGCGACATCGACTGCATGAGCGCCTGATGGGTCTTCCACTTGTCACCCGACGACTGCTGGTTGAGGTTCATCCGCATGACGAGTGGCTTGCCGAGCGTGCGGGCCGTCTCGATAAACCGGGTCCACGTCGGATGCACGCGAAGGATGTAGCCCACGACGAGTTTTCGTTTCGCCGTCTGGGCGGCGGCCACGACCTTCTCGGCCTCGGCCACGGTCACCGCCACCGGCTTCTCAAGAAACACGTGACAGCCCGCTTCGATCGCCGCGAGGGCGTACTCGGCGTGCGTGTCTGGGTAGGTGTTGATCGAGACCGCATCGGGCTTCGTGGCGGCAAGGGCCTCATGGAAATCCGAGAACTCCGGATACTCGGCGCCGAGCGCGTCGAGCAGGGCCCGACGCGACGCCTCGCCTCGCGACACGACGCCCGCGATCTCGAAGCCATCCAGCGAGTGATAGGCCTTCGCATGCGACATGCCCATGTGGCCGCAGCCAGCGACGAGGACGCGAATCGGGGCATGGGCCATGGATTTTTCTCGCGAGAGGAATGAAAGCCAGCGGCATGCGCTGTTCAGGAGGCCGACTGCACGGCCGAGCGGATGATCGCCCGGAGTTTTGGCTCAGCCGACCGTGCAACGCCAAGAATCTTTTCGACCGTGGCCACTTCGAGCGCGTCGGGGAGACACATGTCGGTGATGACCGAGATGCCAAGCACCTTCATGCCACCATGCACCGCCACGATCACCTCAGGCACGGTTGACATGCCGACGACGTCAGATCCGATGATCCGCAGGAAGCGGTATTCGGCGCGGGTTTCGAGGTTCGGGCCAGCGACCGCCACATACACGCCGCGGTGCGCCACAAAATCCTCGCGGCGGGCAACGGCGAGCGCCGCATCGACGAGGTCGAGCGCATAGGGCTCCGACATGTCGGGGAAGCGAGAACCGAGCCGCTCGTCGTTGATACCGATGAGCGGGTTGTCGCCGATGAGATTGATGTGGTCTTCGATGACCATGAGGTCGCCGGTGCGGAACTGCGGGTTCAGGCCGCCGCAGGCGTTGGTGACCACAAGCAGCCCAGCGCCAAGCCGCTGCATGACCCGCACCGGAAACGTGATCTGCTGGAGCGGGTAGGCCTCGTAGGCATGCTGTCGCCCTTCCATGACCACGACCGGCACGCCATCGAGGAGACCGCACACGAGCTGCCCGGAGTGGCCGTGTGCTGTCGAACGGGCAAAATGAGGGATGTCGTCGTAGGGGATCGCGACCGATTCGGCGAGGCTTTGCGAAATGCCGCCGAGGCCGCTGCCAAGGATGATGGCGACCTTGGGGGTGAGACTCCATCGCGTGCGAAGAACGGCGACAGCTTCTGTGATCTTGTCGTACTGATCGAGCATGCATGGCTCCCGCGGATGGAAAGGACCACGGGAACCATCAACGGCCCCGCGGGGCCGGAATCCTACCAGCCGCCGCAGTCAGTCGCCCAGCAGCGCCTGGAAATCGGGGTGGTCGTGAAGGCTTTCGAGATCGGGGTCGGCCTCCATGTGTCCGATGTCGTCGTAGCCAAGGAGGATCGCACGGGAGAGTGCGTCGATCGCCTCGTCGGGCCGACCAGCCCGCGCGAGGGAACATGCGTGGTTGTAGCGAGCCAGGAAGTCATCCGGCATGAGGTCGACGAGACACCGGTCGAGCTCCACGGCCCGCCGCACATCACCCTTTCGCGACACGAGCTCAGCGAGGATCCTGAGCACCTCAATCGAGTCGGTATTCCGGGCCAGCAGCCGTTCGTAGAAATCGATGTCGAAGTCGAGTTGGCCGAGGTCACCGAACCACGGCGCCGACTTGCGACGGTCACGTCTCCCGGCACCGCGCGCACCACCACCCGTCCCCGCGTTCGGGTCATCCGGAGTGAATTCATGGGTGTCGAGCCCGGCCATCGTTCATGCTCCTCGCCGTCGGTCCCTCCAAAGCGGCCCACCCCTACTTCTTCTTGCCACCCCCCTTGCCGGGCGGTGGCTCCGCATCGCCATCATCGGGATGATCCCAGTCGGGGTCGTCTGGATCCTCGTCAAAGTCATCGTCGAATTCGTCATCGAAATCGTCGAAACTCGATTCCTCCTCGGCCGGCTGCGCGACAACCAAGTCTTCCTCGTCGCCAAGGTCGTCGTCATCGGCAGGGTCAACCGCGGCGAAGATGTCAGGTTCGACCCCCGTCCGCACCCATGGCATGGCGATCGGGAACATGCTGCCAAAGGCTGGCAGCATGGGGCCGAAGGGGGGGCCGACAGGACAGGCGATGAAGGGGGCTGTGGCGATCACAAGATGGGCTCAGGGGACACGGAAAACCTTCCTCGATAAAAGCTTTTTCCTGCCTCGGCGTCAAGGCGAGGGCCCGACGACTGGGAGTACAATGACGGTTGTGCCGCTCACGCAAGCGGCGTCGTTCGAACTTCCCCCGGTTTGGAGACCCGCCATGAAACAGCTTCTGCTCGCATTCGCCCTTGTGGCCACGGCCTCTGGAACAGCCTTCGCGCAGCGAGACGCTGGCGCCAAGGCGAGGGGTGATTTCTTCTTTTATGCCCGCAGTGGCGAGTCGCACGTCAATGCGGCCCACGCTCACGCCAGTCATTATCACGGCTATCTGGGTCAAACCCATAGGGTGTCCCCCACCATCGCGAGGCTTTCCGGCACGACGCTGACGCATCACATCGATTCGGCCCAGCAGCATGCCCAGGCCATGCGAGACTACTTCGTGGACCAAAACGACACCGAGCCGCTTGCGACAGTGGATGTGATCGACAAGCACCTCGCCGCTGCGAAGGTCCATCACGCGGCAGCCCAGGCCCACGCGACGGAGACACCAAGCGAGCCAGCGCAGGCAAAGGCCGCGATCGAGGCTGTCCAAACCTCGCTCGATGCCGCGAAGAAGGCGCATGAAGAGCTGATCAAGCAGCAGAGCACCGCGAAGAAACCACCGGCCAAGAAAAAGTGATCACTCGGGCGCAATCGAGTCCTGCGGACCGGACGCATACTCCGCGGCATGCACGTCGCATACGCTGCTGTTATCCACGTCGGTGTTCACCGGCTTTCGGCTTTCCGCTTTGTTCGCGGCCGACAGGCCGCCCTACGTGTGATAGTCGGCGTTGAGGTGGACATAGTCGGCGGTGAGATCGCTCGAGAAGAAGATGATTCTGCCGGGGCCGCTGCCAACGACGAGGTCGATGCGGGTTTCTCGCGCCGCCTTGATCGATTCGGATACGGCATCGGCATCAAACGGCAGTGGTGAGCCGCCCTGAAAAAGGAGCGTGTCATTGAGACGAAGCACGACGACTGCGGGGTCGAACGGCACGCCGGCATAGCCCGCCGCAGACACGATCCGGCCCCAGTTGGGATCGGCCCCGTGCACGGCCGTTTTTACGAGCGGACTGTCGGCGATCGTGCGTGCGATCTGCCGGGCTGAGTCGCGGCTTGCCGCGCCGGTCACCTCGATCCGCATCACATGCGTTGCTCCCTCGCCATCGTCGGCCATCTCGCGGGCCAGCGTTTTGCAGACGTCATGGAGGGATGTCGAAAACACATCGAGGCCATCGCCAGAGAGCGGCGGCCCGCCGCCGGCCCCGTTTGCGAGCAGCAGCACCGTGTCGTTGGTGCTCATGTGCCCGTCCACGCTCACACAGTTAAACGTCTCCTCGGCGGCCTCGGCGAGGAGACGCTGGGCGTCGGCAGGCTCGAGCGGGGCATCGACCAGCACGATGCCGAGCATCGTGGCCAGCCGCGGGCCGATCATCGCGGCCCCCTTGGCCATGCCGAAGACCGTATACAGGCGCCCCGAAGCAGAAAACGTGCCGCCGGCAAGCTTGGGCCGTGTGTCGGTCGTCATCATGCCGCGGGCGGCCGACACCGCGGCGTCAGCGTCGCCAGCGAGCTTGGCGGCAGCCGCTTCGATTCCCGCAGTCACCGTCTGCATCGGCAGAAACTCACCGATGATGCCGGTCGAAAGCACCAGCACCTCGCTGGCCTCGGATCCGAGCATGCGACCAGCCGCAGCCGCCATCCCTCGAGCATCGTCAAGTCCACGGGTGCCCGTGCAGGCGTTGGCATTGCCAGAGTTGATCACGATCCCCCGAAATCCACGCCCGGGCGTGAGGCTGCGGTCGTAGGCCACCGGCGCCGCGTAGACGAGGTTCGTCGTGTAGACGCCCGCCGCGGTCGCGGGCACATCGCTCGTCACCACGGTGACATCTTCACGACTGCGGTCGCGCTTGATGCCGGCGCGAACGCCAGCCATCCGGAAGCCCTTTGGGATCGGAGGAATCGGGAGCCGAATCGGCGTGTCAGATGGAAGCATGGTTAGAGAAGGCCCGCTGTTTCGGGCTGACCAAAGAGAATGTTGAAGTTTTGAACGGCCGCCCCCGCGGCCCCCTTCACAAGATTGTCGAGGCAACTGATGAGCAGAATCCTGCCGCGAACGACGCGGGCCGTGATGTCACAGAAGTTCGTATCGACGGTGTCTTTCGTGCCGGGAAGGTGATCCACCACCCGCACAAAGCGTTCCTCGGCATAGGCCTCGCGAAGCACGGCCATCACGTCGGCCTCAGCGATAGTTTTCACGGGCTTGGCGTAGATCGTGGAGAGGATGCCCCGATCCATCGGGGCGAGCTGCGGCGTGAAAATCACCTCCGGCCGCACTTTCGCGTGCCTGAGAATCACCTGCTCGATCTCCGGCGTATGCCGGTGCCTCCCCACGTTGTAGGCCGACATGCTCTCGTTGCATTCCGGGTAGTGCGTCATGAGCTTCGGCTGCCGACCCGCACCGCTCACCCCGCTTTTGGAGTCAATGATGATGTCTGTGAGCTCGATGAGGCCCGCCTTCACGAGCGGAGCCAGCGGCAGGATCGCCGAGGTGGCGTAGCAGCCGGGATTGGCGATGAGCTGCTGGGCAACGATCTGCTCTCGAAACAACTCCGGGAGACCGTAGACGGTCGTGCCGAGCCGACCGACATCCGGATGCTCGTGGCCGTACCACTCGAGATAGGTGGCGGCATCGTCGAGCCGGTAGTCGGCGCTGAGATCAACCACCTTCGCGCCACCGGCCAAGACCTTCGGGAGAATGTCGGCACTTGCCGCGTGGGGCAGGCACCCAAACACGCAGTCGGCCCGTCGGCCAACCTCCTCGGGCTCGAGGTCCTCAAGCTCGAGTTCGAGCCGCCCCACGAGGCTCGGGTGGACGGTCGATACGGGCGGCCGGCCTTCCTGCCGGCTCGTGACGGCGACGATCGTTGCCGAGGGATGCCGCAGGAGAATCTTGATGGTCTCGAGGGCGGTGTAGCCGGTAGCCCCGAGGATGGCGACGGTGATCATAGGGCAAAATTTTTCGAGGTGAGTCTTAGGGGTATCGCTCAAAGCGTATCGCGTCGGGTTTTTTACCACCAACGGTGCCCTCCCAGGGCCGCTTGACATCGCTCTTTTCGCTACGTGGTGATTCTGTTCTGTTAGTGGTTGTGAATGGAGGTACGGTGGCCATTCGATACCCAAGGAGGGGCTATGTTCGTGGCGGATCATCACAACGAGGCGGCTGGCGAGACGGTTCCCGGATGGGTTCGTGACGCCCGGCTTGCGATCCGGTCAGGTGGCACTGACTTCTTCAAGGTGTCGCCCCTGCGATACTGGCTCGATTTCCTGATGAGCATCGCCTGCGCCTACACCGCAGCGACAACGTATCTCATGGCCCCGCTGGGGAGCGTGTGGCAGGTCGCCGCCTTTCCCATCGCAGTGTTCTGGCTCTATCGGCTCGGCTCGCTCATTCATGAGGTCTGTCACCTCGGCCACCACGAGATGCGAGCCTTCAAGGTGACATGGAATCTCTTGGTGGGCGCCTTCACACTCACGCCCTCGCCGTTCTTCACGCGGCACCACCGTGACCATCACAGCCTGCGGATGTATGGCACGCCGGAAGACCCGGAGTATGTCGCCAACGTGCTCGAAAGCGGCAACTGGCGAAGCGGTGTCGGCTACGCCCTCCTTATTGTCGCGTATCCGATTCTCGTGTTTCTGAGATTTCTTCTGGCGCCGCTCTCCTTCCTCCATCCGCGGCTCCGGCAATGGGTGCTGGAACACGCCAGCTCCCTCACGCTCAATCCTCGCTACACGCGAAAGATCACGCCGTTTGACCGAAGGGCAATCACGGCGATGGAGCTGCTCTGCTTTCTGCGGGCGGCAGCGATCCCTGCCGCGGTCTTCATGGGTGGAGCACCGCTGAGCAGGATCCCCCTACTCTACCTCCTTGGGCTCACGACCCTCGTCATGAATCAGATGCGGCAACTCGCCGACCATCATTTCACGGGCGACGGCGCCGTGAGTAGCGTGGAGGCCCACATCCTTGACTCCTGCAACTACACCGGGAAGGATCCTCTGACGTTCCTTTTCTTCCCGTTCTCGATCCGCTTTCACGCGCTGCATCACCTCTTTCCCTCGCTGCCATACCACAACCTGAAGGCGGCCCACATGCATCTCACCGCGACGCTACCGCCAGATTCGCCCTACCACGGGCTCGACCAGCAGGGCTGGTGGCCGGTGGCGCGGCGAACGATCTTCGGTGGAGCGCCGCCGGTCACGACAAACGCCGAACCGACCGCTGCGTCGCCGGCTTCGGGGCCACAAGCGTCGCCTCGAGCAGCTTGATGAGCCAGCCAGCGACAACCCGC
>JBGTGN010000197.1:0-49246 GCA_041746715.1 Pirellulales bacterium
GGCGGCGGCGAGGAGGTCGATCTCCTCGTCGGTGATGGAGAGCGGCGGCATGAGCACCACCGTGTCGCCGAGCGGGCGGAGGATGGCTCCATGCTTTCTCGCGGCCTCGCAGGCGCGGCGGCCTCGCTGCTCCTGCCATGGGTGACGACGACCGGTCGCTTTGTCCGCGACGAGATCGATGCCCACCACGAACCCGCACTGCCGCACGTTGCCGACTCCGTCGAGGGTGGCGATCCGCTCAGCGTGGGCTGCGAGCCGGGCAATCTTGGACACAAGGGTTTCGAGGAGGTGTTCGTCTCGGAAAAGATCGAGCGAGGCGAGGCCGACTGCAGCGGCGAGTGGATTTCCGCCGTAGGTGTGGCCGTGATAAAACGCTCGGCCGTCGGTATGGCTGCCGAGGAACGCGTCCCAGATACAGCCGTGGGTGAGCGTGGCGGCCATTGGGAGGTAGCCCGCCGTCAGTCCCTTGGCCACACAGAGAAAATCGGGGGCAACGTCTTCCTGCTCACAGGCGAACATCGTGCCGGTGCGGCCGAAGCCGGTAGCCACTTCGTCAAGGATGAGAAGCACATCGTGTTTCCGAGTGAGCTCCCGCACGCCGCGTACGTAGCCATGCGGATGGACGATGATGCCACCGGCCATTTGCACGAGCGGTTCCATCACGACCGCGGCGATCTCATGGGCATGTGCTCCGAGGACCGCATCAAGGGCCGCGAGGGACTCGTCGAGTGACCGCACGCGGCCCGTCGTGTCGGCAAGGCCTGGTGGCGGGAGGCGGATTGGTGCGAACGTGAGCGGCGCGAACATCGCGGTGAACCGATCGACTCCACCGACGCCGACGGCGCCGAGGGTGTCGCCGTGATAGGCCTCGTCAATGGCGACGAATTGTGTCTTCGCTGGCCTCACGGGATCGGTCTGACGCCAAAACTGGAAGGCCATCTTGAGGGCGGCTTCGATGGCGGTGGAGCCGTCGTCGGAGAAAAAAATTCGATCGAGTCCGGGCGGCGCAATGCCGGCGAGCCGACGGGCAAACTCCACGGTCGTGGGATTCGACATTCCGAGGTTCGTCGTGTGGGCGATTTTCGTGGCCTGTTCAACGAGGGCCGCATCGAGCCTGGGATTCCGGTGCCCGTGAACGTTGCACCACATGCTGGCCGAGCCGTCGAGGTAGCGATTCCCGTCGACATCGATGAGCCATGAGCCCTCGCCCCGTTCGATGAGAAGCGGTTGATACTCCTGCATCTGCGTGAAGGCATGCCACACATGATGTCGGTCCCAGCGTTCGAGATCCGGCCGCGAGAGCGTCATGGGAGAAGCACCTGGGTGCCGACGGTAGCCGCCAAGGTCGCGTTCGCACGCCCCTGAACCACGGCGACTTCAATCACGCCTTGCGAGCCCACCAGCGCGACGGGTGTGCCAGGCGACGCCTCGCCGTAGGTTCGCACGACCCGCGTGATGTCGCGGCATCCCACCGTGAGTCGGCCGGCGGCGACGAGGCGTGGCAGAAGATCGGCCGGGAGATTCGTGAGGAGGTTGCCGAACGAATCCACGTGAATGACCTCGCCTTCGATGCCAGCAGGTGTTTCCTTGGGCGGTGATAGAGGAAACGTCGTAAGGCTCGTGGCGGCAGCCCTGAGTGACTCTGGGCTTCCGCCGTCAACAATCGCCACGGCCGCCGGTGCGAACACGTCCCGGCCATGGAACGTTGTTGATGCGTCGTCTGGCACGGTCACCTCGCGGACTGCCTCGGCAGGCGCTCGGGCGAGGGTCCGCGAAAGGACGCCGTTGTCAGGGGCAAGATATTCCTGCCCCCCTGCCCTCACCCACACGATGCGTCGGTGTGTTCCAACGCCGGGGTCAACGACGATCACATGAAGGGTGCCGCGAGGAAACGCCGGGCAGGCCTGGGCCACGAGCCACGCGGCTGCGGAAATGTTATGCGGCGGCACGTCGTGCGCGATATCGACGAGCGTGAGAGGCGAGCGAGCGTGGAGCAGCCTCCCCTTCATCTCGGCGACGTAGCCGCTGCTGACGCCGAAATCCGTCGTGAGCGTGACGATGCGGGGTGCCGTGCCTGTCATCGCGTTTGTCATTGCGGTGATGCTACCCGCGCCGGATCAGCTCCAGGCACTTTTCGCGAACCTTCGCGGGATTCACGTTTGGATTCTTCTTCTTGGCCTGCCCGATCAGGCCGGCAGCGGCCTGTTCTTTGCCACCCTGCACATCGGCCACAATTTTTGGGTTGGCTGCGAGCAACTCATGGCAGAGCGTTTCGAGCTCGTCGTCACCCACCGCGGCGATGCCCATGTCGGCGATCACATCGGTCACGCTCCGTCCAGTGGCCAGCACCGTCGCAAAAATCTCACGGCCACGGCTCGTATCAAAATCACCCTTGGCGACCCGGGTGATGATGTCGGCCACGGCGGCGGGCTTCATCGGAAACTCGCCGATCGTGCCGCCTCGCTCGTTGAGCGTGCGGAGCACATCCTGCTGCATCCAGTTGCTCGCCACCTTGCCGTCGCCAGTGAGCGTTGCGAGCTCCTCGTACCAAGCCACGAGGTCACGCCCCTGATTGACGAGCACGTCGGCGTCGTAGGGCGTGATACTCCACCGCTCGGCAAGCTTGCCCCGGTAGACACTCGGCGGATCACCCATCGCGGCCCGTGCTGCCGCTACCTGTTCTTCAGAGACGGTGACGGGCACAAGATCGGGCTCAGGAAAATAGCGGTAGTCGCTCGACTCCTCCTTGTGCCGCTGGGCCCGGGTGATGCCTGCGGGGTCGTCCCACCCACGTGTCTGCTTCGGGGCTGAACCCAGCTCGGCCCCAGTGGCCTGCCATTCCTCGAACTGCCGCACGGCCTCGTAGGCGATTGCCCGCTCGACCGAGCGAAAGGAGTTCACGTTTTTGATCTCGACGATCGGTGTCTTGGCGAGCGAACCATCGGGCCGCGGAATGTGGAGATTCACGTTTGCATCAACGCGGAGGCTTCCCTCCTGCATGTTGCAGTCGCTCACGCCGAGGTAGACCAGCAAGAGCTTCAGTTCATTGAGCCAGGCCCGGGCTTCCTGCGGGCTTCGCAGATCGGGCTCCGAGACGATTTCACAGAGCGGTGTGCCGGTGCGGTTCAAGTCGATGCGGGTATCGGCGACGCCAGCCGCCTCATCGTGCATGCTCTTGCCAGCGTCCTCTTCGAGGTGAACGCGGGTGATGCGAACCCGGCGCGAAAACGCTCCCTTTGGATCAACCACGTCGAGATGCCCAGCCGACGAGAACGGCAGGTCGAACTGGCTGATCTGATAGCCCTTGGGGAGGTCGGGATAGAAATAGTTCTTCCGGTCCCACTTCGTGAATGACGCGATCTGGCAGTTCAGTGCGAGGGCGGCCCGCATGGCGAGCTCGAAGGCCGTACGGTTCATCACGGGAAGCGAACCGGGCAGCCCAAGGCAGGTGGGGCAGACATGCGTGTTGGGCGGCGCCCCGAATGTCGTGGAGCAGCCACAGAAGAGCTTGGTCTTCGTTTGGAGCTGCACATGCACCTCGAGGCCGATGACGGTCGTGAAGGGCTCAGCAGCAGGTGTGACAGGCGTGGGCGTCATGGCCGGCGCGGATTCTCAGACGGAAAGGGGTGGTCGACGGCGGTGCCAGTCGGTGAGCCGTTGGAAACGGTCGGCCGATCGCAGGAGAAGTGTCTCGGCGAGGGCCGGACCCTGAAGCTGGAAGCCAATTGGCAGGCCGGCTTTTGTGAACCCACATGGAAACGAGATGCCCCCGATTCCCGCGAGGTTGGTGCCGACGGTGTACATATCGACGAGGTACATCGCGAGAGGATCGCCGGTCTTCTCACCGAGGGGAAACGCGGGTGTCGGCGAAACCGGGCCAGCGATCAGATCAACCTTTTCAAAGGCCTTCAAAAAATCCTGCTGGATCAGACGGCGAACGCGAAGGGCTTTGGCGTAGAAGGCTTCGTAGTAGCCAGCCGACAGGGCATAGGTGCCGAGCATGATCCGCCGCTTGACCTCCGGCCCAAACCCTTCGGCCCTGCTCCGGCAATACATCTCCATCAGCGGCGACTCAAACGAGCCGACATACTCCGCGCTGGTTCCCCTTCCGAGCTCGGCTCGGGCTCCATAGTGAGCTCCGTCGTACCTCGCCAAGTTGCTCGACGCCTCACATGGCGCGATGAGGTAGTACGTCGGTATCCCATACTTCGCGTGTGGCAGTTCGACATCATGCACGGTCGCGCCCGCCGCCTTGAACACCGCAAAGGCTTCGTCAACGCCGCGTGCCACTTCGGGGTCGAGGCCGGGGCCGTAGTGCTCGGTAACGCGGCCGATCCGCAGGCCCGCGAGCGGTTCGTCGAGGAGCTGCGAGTAGCTCGGCACCGTGGTTGTAAGAGACGTGGCGTCGCCCGGGTCATGCCCTGCGATCGCCTCCATGATGAGCGCGCAGTCGGCCGCCGAGCGGGCCATCGGGCCGATCTGGTCGAGGCTCGACGCAAATGCCACGAGGCCGCGACGGCTCACACGCCCATACGTCGGCTTGAATCCGGTGATGCCGCAGAGGCCAGCCGGCTGGCGAATCGATCCCCCCGTGTCAGACCCGATCGCGACCGGGGCCATGTCGGCGGCCACGCATGCCGCAGAGCCTCCGCTCGAACCGCCCGGCGCACGCGACAAGTCCCACGGATTGTGGACGGGGCCGAATGCGGAGTTCTCGTTCGACCCCCCCATCGCGAACTCATCCATATTCGTCTTGCCGACGATCACCGCGTCGGCCCTGCGAAGCCTTGCGACCACGTCAGCGTCATACGGCGGCCGATATCCGGCGAGCATTTTTGATGCGCAGGTCGTTGGGAAATCGGTCGTGCAGAGCGCGTCTTTGACGGCCACGGGCAGGCCAGCGAGAGGCCCGATCGGTTTGCCTGCGGCACGGCGAGCGTCGATGTCGGCCGCCTGGGCAAGGGTCTGCTCACGATTCACGGCTAGGAAGGCATTGACCTTTCCATCAAGCAGTTCGATGCGATCGAGAAACGCGGTCACGCACTCGACGGCGGAGATGTCTCCTGCCCGAACGGCGCTGACGATCTCGGTGGCGGAGCGTTCGGAGAGCTGCATGGAAACGGGCTCACGGTGTCAGGCAGCGCCCGACTCGCCGAGCACGGCGGGGACGAGAAAGCAGGAGCCGTCGTGGCGAGGAGCGGAGCCGAGCGCCTGCTCGGTCGTGAGCGAGGGCGCGGGGATGTCGTCGCGAAAGACGTTGCGGGTATCGAGTGGGTGCGCGAGGGGCTCAACCGCAGAGGTATCGAGCTCACCGAGCTGAGAAACAAAATCGACGATTTTCGAGAGCTCGCCCGTCATCCGCTCGAGGTCGGCTTCGGTGAGAGCGAGCCGAGCGAGGGAGCCAACCTTGGCGACGTCCTTGGAAGAAAGGCTCATGGCGACAGCGGACCGGAGGGGATCGACGGGCGGCGAAGGCTGCCGATGGCTCGGCCTACGGGCGGGCCCGTGGACCGGATGGCACTGCTTCCTCAAGCACTGGCTTGCTCTGTTCGACCTTCGGCAGATGGAAGGGCTTCCGCTTGACGAGCTTGGTCACGTTTCCGCTCTTGATGCACTGCGTGCAGACCAGCAGTGTCGCGCTGGTGCTTTTTCCGATCGTGACCCGGAGCCGCTGGAGGTTTGGCTTGAACTTCCGCTTCGTGATGCCGGTGACCTTGGTACCGACACCGCCGAGGTACTTCGCCTTTCCGCGAATCGTGACCTGATTGCCGACCGAAAAGCCTTTACCGCAAACCTGACAGGAACGTGCCACGGGAGAACCTCAAAATGACGGGAAAACCGAGCCCGGTAGCATACCTGGTCCTCGGAATCCCGCAACTCCAGTCCTCCGACTGGGCAATGGGTCCGGTTCGTCACAGAAAGGGGGTGGGCAGAAGCACGGCGTGATGGTCGAAAAGCACACGGTTGCCGAGCGCATCGACGACGGGCATGAGGAACAGGATCACGAGATACACGACGATCGCGAGCCAACAGACAAGCCCGGTGAGAACGCGGGTCAGGAACCAGGCTCGCGCTCTCCGTGCCGCCGCAAACAAGAGTGTCGGTATCGCCAGCCAGGCCCATCCGAAGGCTGCCGGGTTCCTCGGAGACATGCAGGCCGAAGAGGTCGTCATTTCGGAGCTCATGCTCATCGAGCTCTACGGGCTCTTGCGAAACCCCCAGGTGCTCTCCGCGCCAGCTTCGGCCAAAGAGGCCGCGAACGTATGTCAACGGTTTCGCAGTCACCCTCGCTGGCTCCTTGTAGGACTTCCACCGGATGGGAAGCGGTTTCATAACGAACTGTGGCGGAGGCTGGGTGACAAGAACCTGCCGCGGCGGCGGTTTTCTCGTGACCGCTTCAAGGAGCAAGAGCCATGGTCGTCGGTTGAAAGCGGGGTATTCAATTTCTCACTGCGTTACATACACGTCGTCTGCCCGCTTCGTGGATGGGCCGATGTTCTCCGGCTTTCGGCTTTCCGCCTTTTGGTTGCGGCCGACAGGCCGTGTTGGCATCTTCTGGTTCGCCGTCTTGGTTGGCCTACCATACGGGCATGCCCGTCTTTGATTACGCCTTCGTCGTCGATGCTCCCGTGGAATCCGTGCGGGATTTTCACCGCGATACATTTGCCCTGAAAAGGCTCACGCCGCCGCCGACGATCGTGCAGATTCACTCAGTCGAGCCGTTGGCCGAGGGGTCCGTCTCGAAATTCACGCTCTGGGTGGGCCCCCTGCCCCTCCGCTGGAAGGCGGTCCACCGCAACGTATCGGACCGCGGGTTCACCGATATCCAGGCGTCGGGGCCGGCGGCACGGTGGGAACACACCCATTCGTTCGTGCCGCTCGAAAACGGCCGTACCGAGATCCGCGAGCATATTGAGTACGAGCACCGGCGGGGTGCCTGGGGGCTGGTCACGAGGCTGCTCTTTTCTGCCCCGAGCCTCTGGTTCATGTTTGGCTACCGTGCATGGGTCACGCGGCGGGCCTTGCGGCGACGCTGATGCGAGTCACGTTCCGAGGAGCGTTTGAATCACGCCGTCGTGGACGATGCCGTTGGTGGCCACGCCGTCGCCTGAGTCGATTCGGCTGCGACCGTGCCAGTCGCTAAAGCGGCCGCCGGCCTCGGTCACCACAACGTCAACAGCGGCGGCGTCCCATGCATTGAGCCGCGGGTCGATCATGGCCTCGGCTCGACCGGTTGCCACGAGGAGATAGCCGTAGCCGTCGCCCCAGGTGCGCGTGAGACAGCCCGAGGTCTCGAGACGCTGCCGCGCGGCGGCTCCCTCGGTGGAGCCTCCCGACCAGCGAGGGAAGTCGACAAAGTCGCTTGAAGTGACCAGGCTCTCGGCAAGCGTTCCACGACGCGATACCGCGGCACGCACCGGCGATGCCTGACCGCGAACGTACCAGGCTCCCCCGCCGACTGCCGCATAGGCCCATTCGTCGAGCGCGGGGATGGCAATCACGCCGAGCACACCCTTGCCGTCGCGACGGCAGCCGACGAGCGTGGCGTAGAGTGGCACGCCTCGGATGAACGATTTGGTGCCGTCGATCGGGTCGACCACCCACTCAAACCCTGACGTGCCGGCCGTGGCCCCCGATTCCTCGCCCAGAAAGGCGTCTGCGGGAAACGACCGGAGCAGCTCGGCGCGAAGAATGGCCTCGGCGGCACGGTCTGCTTTCGTGACCGGTGATCGATCGGCCTTGTTCTCGACTTCGAGGGCGGGATTGCAAAACCAGCGAAGCGTGTCGGCCGCGGCTACTCGGGTAGCCGTGAGCGCCACCTCGAGGCGATCGTTGATGGCTGGCTCGACAGCGGATGTCATCCGATTTCTCGCGACGGGTCGGCGGCGGTTGAAGGACCAGCGGGTGGATCAGGCCGCATCGCCGCGAGGAAGAGCATACCGGCTCCGACCACCAGCCAGCAGTCCGCGAGGTTGAAGATCGGCCAGTCGATGACGCCTGGTACAGTCACGTGAATCCAGTCGCGGACGGCATAGACCGGCTGGCCGATTCGCTCGAGCGGCGCGTGCCATCGAAGGCCTGGGAGGCCGAGGCGGTCATAGAGGTTGCCGAGAATACCGCCCGAGATGAGCGCGAGCGGCACAAGAAGCCAGCCGCTCTCACGCGTCGGCGGCCGCGAGACCATCACGAGAATGCCGCCGAAAGCCGCCAGTGACACCACGGCAAAGAACATCCCCATCCCCTGGCCCATGCCGAAGAGGGCACCTTCATTCAGGTTTGTCTCAAGCACCAAGACGCCCGGAATGAGAACCACTTGCTTCCCCATGCCGGGCATGCCGAGGACCCGAAACACGGCCTCTTTCGTGGCCAGGTCAGCGGAGACGCCGGCTACCACGACCGTGAGAAACAAACACCAACCGCGGGCCGCACGCATCATCGATTTCGGCCCCCTCCTCGGGGCTGGCGCGGCTCCCAATGCCGTTAGCGTGGCTGACGTGGGCGATGGCTGTTCTCGAGGCGTTCAGCACACCGGATACACATCGGCGCAAACGGGATTGCCTCGAGTCGCTTCTTGGTGATCACCCCACCACACTCCTCGCACAGTCCGTACGTGCGGGATCGGATGCGTGCGAGCGCCTGCTCCACGAGATCGAGCGTTTCCTCTTCGGTTGCCATGAGGCTGAGTGTGAACTCCTGCTCATAGGCGTCGGATCCGATGTCGGCCATGTGGATGGGCATGCTGGAGAGGTCGCCGCTGGCTTCGCTGCGGGTCTTGCGAAGGGCCGCGTCTGCCATGGTTGAGACATCGCCACGGAGCCTGACCCGAATATCCTCGAGCGCGGCCTTGAACACCTTGAAGTCTGCTGTTTTCAGCATCGGGATCACCTCGAACGAGACGACCGACTCGGACGGGGCTCCCCGCCTCTCCACAGACTTTCGAGGCTACCCCCCCGTCTCTGGGCTGTCAAACTGGCAGGTCGCCTCACGGAATCAACATACCGATCGTTGCCGCAACCGCTCCGCATTGACCATCTCGTCTTGCTGTCGCAGCCCACAAAAACTATTTTGGGATGCCTCTGGCGGTGCCCCGTACCGGGACCTCTTTCCCGTTCCGCCAGCGCGGTTGAGACTCCCGGGGCGCACGGAGTTTGCCCGTGGCCACAGTCTCCCGCACTGATCTCGTATTTCAAAAATGCATCGCCCTCGCGTGCGGGGCGACGTACGGCGTTGAGGAAGTACTTACGGCCTGCCCAGCCTGCGGCAATCTCCTGGATGTCGAGTACGACTGGGATCGCCTCCGGCCACCGCGGTCGTTCGAGTTTTTTGAGCGGAAGTGGATGCGGCGGAGTGACCCTGCCGCGTTCAGCGGCGTGTGGCGGTTCCACGAGCTCCTCCCCTACGCTCCCCGCGAGAGCATCGTGACGATCGGCGAGGGGCAGACGATGTGCGCGCCCTCCGATGGTGTCGCCGGCTTTGTGGGCGTGAATGCAGGCCGGTTGTTCCTCCAATACGAGGGCCTCAACCCGTCGGGCTCGTTCAAAGACAACGGCATGTCCGCCGCCTTCACGCATGCTCGGATGATCGGTGCGAAGCGGGCGGCCTGTGCCTCGACCGGCAACACGAGCGCGTCGCTGGCCGTCTACTGTGCCGTCACCCGCCTTATGCGGGGCATCATCTTTATCGGCTCGGGAAAAATCTCGTACGGCAAGCTGTCGCAGGCCCTCGACTACGGCGCCCTCACGATCCAGATAGCCGGTGACTTTGACGACGCGATGGCCCGCGTGAAGGAAGTCTCGGGCAAGCTCGGCATCTATCTCGTCAACAGCGTGAATCCCTTCCGGCTCGAAGGGCAGAAGACGATCATGTTTCGGGTGCTCGAGTCGCTCGGCTGGGAAGTGCCCGATTGGATCGTTGTGCCCGGTGGCAACCTCGGGAATTCGAGCGCGTTCGGAAAAGCCTTCGCGGAGCTCCGCATGCTCGGGCTCATCGATCGCATTCCGCGGCTTGCCGTGATCAATGCCGCTGGAGCGAATACGCTCTATGAGCTCACCACGAATCGCGGCCTGCGTTGGAACGGTGGCCACGCCGACTTCGCTTCTGCGTGTCTGTACTATGACGAGCTCGATCGCGACAACCGTCGCGCCAACACGATCGCGAGCGCCATCGAGATCAACCGCCCCGTGAATCTCACCAAATGCCTTCGCGCCCTCGAGGTGTGCGACGGTGTCGTGCGCGAAGTCTCCGAACAAGAGATCCTCGACGCGAAGGCCCAGGTGGGCGCCGGCGGCCTCGGCTGCGAACCGGCGAGCGCCGCAAGTGTCGCGGGCACTAAAAAGCTTGTGGAGGAAGGAGTGATCGGCCGCGACGAGCGGGTGGTTTGTATTCTCACGGGCCATCAGCTCAAGGATCCGAACGCCACGGTCGCCTACCACACGACTGACCAGAAGCTCTTTAATGACGTGCTCGGAAGCCGCGGAGTGAGCCGGGCGAGCTACGCGAATCGGTCGGTGAGTGTCGGCAATCGGCTCGACGAGATCGTGCAAGCGATCGACCTCTACGGCTGAGCCTCGTTCCTTCCGGAGCCATTGATGTCTGCCTCTGCTTCTGCGTCGCCTTGTCGCCTTGTTGTTCATGGAGCCGCCGGCCGTATGGGCCAGCGGGTGATTGCTGGCGCGCTTGCATCGCCCGACGCCTGGCAGGTCGTGGCCGCGATCGAAAAGACTGGCCATCCACGAAGTGGCGAGGATGCCGGGACGGTGGCGGGCTGTGGTGCCACGGGCGTCATCATCACAGACACCTGGGACTGCCCTGCCGATGTGGTGATCGATTTTTCATTGCCCGAGGCGGTCGTGGGGATCGTGGCGACGGCAGCCGCGAAGGGAACACCGCTCGTCGTGGCAACGACCGGCCTCACGTCCGCCGATCACGCACGGATCGCCGAGGCAGCGAAGGCGATCCCGGTACTCCAGTCGCCGAGCATGAGCCTCGCCGTGAACATATCGATGGACCTCGTTGGCCGGGCGGCCACGCTCCTGGCCCGCCTGGGCACCCGTGCCGATGTCGAGATTATCGAATGCCATCATCGCCATAAGGAAGATTCGCCGAGTGGCACGGCGCTCAAGTTTGGCAGCATCGTCCGAGATGCGATGGGGCAGATTCGTGAGGCCCACGGCCGCGAAGGGCGTCCCGGCGCTCGCCCCGCGGATGAGATCGGCTACCACGCGGTAAGGGCCGGCGACAACCCGGGCGAGCACACGATCCTGTTTGGCATGGAGGGCGAATCCTTCGAGGTGACGGTGCGGGCGACGAGCCGGGATTGCTATGCCAGCGGCGCCCTCGCGGCAGCCGCATTCCTCGCGGGCCGTCCCGCTGGCCTTTATTCGATGCGAGACGTGCTCGGTATTGTCTAGCGATCGGTCTGCCGGCCATTCATGTGGCTCAGCGCCCACCATCCAACGAGAATCTGCATGAGCAGTGCGGCCAGACCGGCTCGTGGGTAGCCGCTTGCAACGAACAGCCCGCCGAAGGCGAGCCCGGCCGCTGCGCCCGCGAGCTTCGAGCCCACCTGAAGGAGGCCGAATGTCACCCCTGCCCTGCCGTCGGGCGCCGCTTCGGCCACTGCGGCGCGGATCGCGCTCTGCACGCCGCCGAGAACGAGTGCCAAGAGGATCGCGAGGCCGTAGAGCTGTGCCTCCGTGTGAATGAACCATGCCAAGGCGAGCACGCCGCTCCATCCAGCCAGGCACACGGCGAGCGCCGTTCGCCGACCGACGCGTTGAGAAAGCCATCCGATCGCAAGCGCCCCGGGCAGTGCAACTGCCTGCACGAGGAGCACGAGCCGCACGAGCGCCGTGGGCTCGAGGTTGAACTCCGCGATGGCCACACTCGAGAATTGCGCGATCGCCGTCTGGACCGCACCGAGAACGAGCATGCTGCCGACCAGGACAGCAGCGAGGTGACGGCTGCCGTTGGCACCCGCCGGCCGCATCAAGGTGGTCGCAAAAGCAAAAAGCTCTCCGGCTGCCGATGCGGCGTGCGGTTTCCCTTCGCCGTCGTCAAACCTCGCGAACATTGCTGGCAGCGAGAACACGAGCCACCAGGCACCGGTGAACGCAAACGCTGCCCGAAGGCCGCCCGCGAGCGAAAGCCCGAGGGAGTCGTGGGCTCCGACGATCGTGGTCGCGATCACGAGGGCCACGGCGCCGCCTGCATACCCGGCGGCGAATCCATAGGCGCTCAGTCGGTCGGCCATGCAGCCCGATGTGATCGTGGCCAGCAGGCTCCCGGTGAAGATGGCAGCCATGTCGAAACCAACGTTCGCGATGGCGACGGTGACAAGGACCGTCAGGATGGCCGACGGGGATGTGCCGGCGAGAAGAAAGAGCGATCCCGCTCCGAGCGCCACACTGGCTCCAAGCGCCGATTGATGCCGTCCCTTTCGATCGGCCCAGGCCGAAATCATCGGCGCCGCGATGGCCGAGGCGAGCATCCCCGCTGCAAGGGTCCATGCCCAGATGACGCCTGGCTCGAGCCCCCATGGCCGATCCACGCAGGCCACCTTCTCGATGTAGGCCACCACGAGCGTGATGAGCACCGTCGAGAATCCGCTCGCGGCCCAGTCGAGGAGAACCCAGGAAGTCGCGGTACACCGAGACGGACGGTTGACCATGTCAAATGCCATCCTTCGGGGCGACGATCGTCAGGGTGTCGGACTGCACAGGTTCACGATGACGTCTCGGGGGACCACGACGACAAGAATCGATTGGTGGGATGGTCGTTTTTCAACCGATGATCGTATCGCCAACCTCAGTCGCAGAGCCATCGCATAAAGGATTCAGCCGTCGGAATGTGCCACCGATCGGCCGCTCGGCATATCTCGGCAGCGGCGACGACAAACACGGCCGCCAAGGCGACCGACGCCGCAGGGGCGATCGCCTTCTGCCACAGCGACCTGGCGTCACCCGTTGTCGCCAGGCCGTATGCCCAGAGCGGCCATATATGCGCGACGTGGTGCAAGAGATACATGGAGAGCGAGTGGCGGCTCAGGGGCGTCGCCCATGACACGAGCCAGTGGCCACGGGGACTGTCGCCGTCGTCCAGGAGCTGGTGCATGACGGTCACGGCGAGCCAGGTGGCCCCCAGGGTTCCGAGAACGTAGGCGGTCGAAGCCGGAAACATGGTCCAAGCCGTCACCGCACCGCCCGTTACGACCGCGGGCAGTGCAGACCAACCGAGGGTGACCATGGCTGACGCTGCCAGAAGCACGATGCCGATCGGCAGACGCCGCCAACTTCCCGAAAGCAACGACGGCGCCGCCGCGAACCCGATCAACGGGTACGCCAGCCAGGGAAAGATCGGAAAATATCCCGTGACGAGCCAGCCGATCGCCACGTCGGCCAGGGTGAAGTCGTAGTCATAGGAACCTGCCACCCAATACTCGGCGTAGCCCGTCGCATCGCGCATCGCGGGGGCAACCGCGATGACGAGGGCAGCAGCAAGGAAGACCACACCGTCAGGCATCCGTCTTGCCACTTCCATGACGAGGATGCCACCGCCAATGAAAGTCAGGATGTCCCAATTGAAGACATCCTCTGGCAGCCACACCACGACATTGAACAAGAAGCCCAGGCCGATGAGAAAGAAGCCTCGACGGACCGTGGATTTGGAGAGTGCGGTGTCGGTCCACCCGCGTCGCCTGTGCGCGGCACACAAGAGGCGGTAACTCACGCCCGACAAGAACGTGAATACCGGTGCCGCGAGCCCCATGGGGAGCCACCACGAGCGACTCACGCCCGGGAGTGTTCCATCGTCTCCGCCATACTGGCCGGAGAGATTTTCCACGAAGTGCACGAGCACCATGAGCGCGATGGCGGCGGCCCGAAGAACGTCGATGGACGCTTCTCGTCCAGGCGAGCGCGAGCTCACGGCGTCCCTCGTCGCGAGAGCAAATCGACGACGAGAATCGCCGTCTGCACCACGAGGAGCACGACGATTGCCCACTCGAGGCCCATCTGCTGCCGGGCCACGGAGAGCTCGAGCGCTCGCTGGCGAGATGCCTCGGCCACCCGCTCGACCAGTTCGCCTCGCTCACGCGCCAGTTCGTGCCGCTCAACGAGACGCGTACGATCACGAAGCCGTTCGCCGACCTGGCTCGCAAGCGTCGGCGGATGCACGGGCGGCGCATGAACGGCGGAGGCAAGCAGGGAAAGCCGTCTGCCGATCGCCACGGCTTCCCGATACCGACTGGCGAGGGCAGGGCCATGTTCCCGAGCACGACCATCGTCACTTTCGTCGGTGGCCAGATCGCCATCGATCGCCTCGAGGAGCACGGCGGCACGGCGTTCGGCTTCGCGAAGCTCCGCTTCCCGTGTGGCGAACTCGACCACGGCGATCTCCAGGGCGGCCAGGCGATCGGGGGGGCCGCCGATCGCCGCCCGTCCAGGTGCCCAGGCAACCAGGCAGTCGTAGAGTGGGATCACGACCGCAGACCGTGAGTCCGCGGCAGCGGTGAGCCAGTCACGGAGAATGACCGTGACGGCGGTCGCATCAACGTCGATTGTCATGGAAGCGGAGGCGGCTGGTGACTCCATCGGCACGACGAGCAGGTCGAGCCCCTCGCCGCCTGCGAGTGGCCTGCGATGCATCGCTGCGGCCGTTGGCAGGCCGGCCGGGAGAGCCCCGCTCAACGAGTCGTGACTCCTCTCTGCATGGGGGCGTGGATCGGATGTCATGCTGCGGTGTCGGTGGTCGCGTGACGTGAAGCAGGAGTCATGGGTGCCAGCGTCGATGCCACCCAGCCGGCAACATAGTCCGCCGAGTCGAGCGCCCCGTTGAGCGTTGAATCATAAAGATAGTCTCCCGCCACGAAGAGATTCGGGTGGGTTGGCGATGGTCGATGGCGGGTGGCCACGGGCAGCGACTGCCACCCCCCCGGCACGGCGCTCACGGCCCCGATCCACCGGTGAACTCGCGCTTCGAGGACACGGCCGCGGCAGGAGGCGAACGGGGCTGGAAGGGCATTGATGGCCGCGGCCGTGATCGCGTCGTCGGGGAGTGACGCCATCGTCGAAGCAGCCTCTCCCCCAAGGAGCCATCCCAAGACCCCGTGTCGCGTCACGGGGTCACGGCTCGACTCGACATAAAGGCACGCACCCCCAAAGGCATCGACCATGATGTAGTCGTCCTCGCCTGGCACGACTGGCGCCGGTTCGTCGATGAGAAGCGACACTCGGAGGTAGTGGGCCGGGTGGTCGTGATGAGTGAGATGCCGCTGCATGGCCGCCGCGAGAGGCTCATCTCGAAAGGTGATCCCGGCGAGGGCCGCGACGGGCAGCGCCACGATCACGATGTCGAAGGTCTCGTCGTTCGAGCGGTCGGCCGATCGCCATGTGACGGTGAACCGACCGTCGCTCTCGCTGCAAATCGCCGTGACGGTCGCCGTGTGTCGCACCTTGGCTGCGATGCGTGCCGCGAGGGTCGTCATGAACTGTTCGTTTCCACCGGCAATGCGGTAGAGCCGCATGTAGGCTGGATCGGTCATGAGATAGTTCTGGAGGCCGTACGCTGCGGTGGTCGCAGAGGGTTCCGTCGCGAGATCGCTGTGGATCATGGTCTCGACATAGCTCCGCGCGACGGGAGAGCCGATGGCATCGAGCGGGTCGTCGAAGCGTGTCGGCGGGCAGGCCATCGTCGCATGATCGCAGCCCGACTCAAAAAATTCCTGCGGCGTCATGGCTGCACGAGCCCACGTATCGAACGCGACGAGCCGATCGCGGGCTTCTTGACCGTGAGCGTTTTCGAGATCATCGAGGCACGCGATCCGACGGCCGGACATATGGACCGCAGAGCCTGTCAGAGGAACGGTTGGGAGCCCAAGGCCTCGGATGAGCTCCCGCAGCGGGTCGTTGCCGACCCCTTCGTAGTCGTAGAGCTCCGCCGCCCCGGCCTCATACCGAACGGCCGCGGCTGAGAACTGGGGCGTGCAGACCTTGCCCCCAAGTCGATCTGTGGCCTCAAAAATCGTAATGTCCACCGGCAGCGAGGCCTGTTCTTCGATGTGCCATGCCACAAAGAGTCCACTTGGGCCCCCGCCGACGATGGCGATCCGGGGCGGTCGGCTGGGCATGGTGTGGGTGGGTAGGATTTCGGTGGGCAGGTTCACGGCAGCCATTCAACGAACGATACGCTCCAAGGTTGTGCCCTGCCCAGGCCCCTCCTCTCACTCCAGACCGTGTCGCCCGGCACGCAATAGCCGTGGCGAGTGGGCGACAGTATAAAATCAGGGGAAGGCTCTGGCCGACGGGGCCGGCAACGGAGCTGGAATCAAGCTGCCATGAACCCGCATACCACCGAGGATCGCGGAACGATTCTCGAGTCGAACGAGAGCATCCGACCGCGTCCAGCAGTCGGTCCGCTCGTGGAGCCGGTCGTTCCAGCGTCACGGCCTGCAGTGCCGATGGTTCCCGAGGCGCCGTTCAGACCCACGGTTCGTCCGCCTGTCCCCAAGCTCGTTCTCCTTGATGACGGCGACCAAGTGTCTGGCGAGGTGGTGAGGCTTCGCGATGCCGTCACGCTCATCGGCCGGAGTGAGGGACAGGTGTGTATCCCGCACGACCCGCTCGTTTCTGCACGGCATGCCGAGATCGTTCGCGACGGGACCGGACGTGTTTCGCGATGGGTACTGCGGGATCTCGGAAGCGCGAACGGGACGTTCGTCCGATGTGGTCGCGCGTTGCTGCGACCCGATCGGCTTCTCATCATCGGGAGCCGACGGTTGCGGTTTCGTCCGGCCGATGATGCAGACGCGCTCGCCGGCGGGCCTGCAGGCACTGTTTTGGTCGATGTGACGTCCACCGATGGGGCTGCCTGGCCGGCGCTTGTTGAGACGGCCCAGACCGACAAGGGGCGTCATATCACGCTGGCTGGGACGGATGTGTTTCTCGGCCGTCGTGGCTGTGGCAACGCCGTCGAGCTCGATGACCCGCTCTTGGCTCCGAGGCATGCACGCGTCTTTCGCGGAGCGACCGGCGCGTGGACGATCGAGGCACTTCCCTCGCTCAACGGCGTGTGGGTGCAGGTTGTCGAAGTCGAGCTTGCGAGTCCCTGCCGCTTCCAGATTGGCGAGCAGCGGTTCGTGTTTGTGGTGTAGGTGCGGGGACCTTCGCTGGGAGTTGGTACACGATGCCCCCGACCGCAGCCAAGGATTTTGGCCCGATCCGCAACGACTACGCATTCTTTGAGGAGCACGCGACAGAGGCTGCCGACGACCTCGCGGCCTACCTGCCCGGTTTTCACGACGCGATGGCACGGCGGCTGGCCGCGCTCGGCTCGGCTGGATCGTCACGGTCACCGAGCGACCGCTGCCGGGTGCTCGATCTCGGCTGTGGGCCTGGCACGTTCTCGGCGAAGTTCCTTCGGGGGCTCGGCTGTCCGCCAGACCGGCTCGCGCTGTCTCTTGTCGATCCGCAGCCACTCTATCTCAGCCAAGCGACAGCCGCGCTCGTTGCCTCCTCAACGTCGCCCATTCGCAGTTCGGCGACACTGCCACCGGACGCGGCCAAGTCGTTTGATCTGATCCTCTCAAACCATGTCCTCTACTACGTGGCAGATCTCGACACCACGGTGCCGGCGCTCGTGGAGGCTCTTGCTCCGGGAGGCATTTTCCAGACGGCGATTGCGGGCCACGACAACCCGCTCATCCAGTTCTGGGTCACGGCGTTTGCCATGCTCGGCCGTCCCGTGCCCTACCACACAGCCGAGTCAGTGGCAGCCGTGCTCGATCGGCATAGGATCACGGCCGCGACCTGCACGGTCCCCTACGATCTCGTCTTTCCAGACTCATCTGAGAACCGTGCCTGCATTCTCCGGTTTCTCTTGGCCGAGCACTATGCGCTGCTCCGGGAGCCCGACATGCTCCGCCTCTTCGACCCGTTTGCATCAGGCGGCAGGATCACGATCAACACGTGCAGCCACCACTTTGTCGTGACCGCGTAGCCGGGCCTCGATTGTTCGCAGGATCGGTGTGCCAACGGTCGTCGTGTATCACCTGACTGGTGAAACGCGGACGGCCGCAGGGCGTAGAATCAGAACGATCTGTTTGAAGTCACTGACGAGGCTCAGCATGGCAACGACGTACGAAACGATTGGCGGGTATCTCGAGAAGCACGAGATTCAGTTCGAGCGGCATGACTCGGGGGCCATCCTCGTTCACTACCAGACCGAAAAGTATCGAAACCCCGCAGGCGTCGCCGGGGTCACGATCGTCATCGAGCTTGAGCAGGATGGCCGGTTCATCAAGATCTTCGTTCCCCATGCCTTCTCCTACCATGAGGGCCCATTCAAAGCGGTCGTGCTGCAAGCTGCGCTCTTCGTAAACTTCCAGTCGAAGATGCTCCAATTCGAGTACGACCCGCGAGACGGTGAGATGCGGGCCATGGTCGAGTTTCCGCTCGAGGACAGCCCACTTACGGAAGAGCAGTTTTTCCGGGCCTTCCACGGACTGTGTGTCCTCATCGAGGAGTATTCGCCCTTCATCCACCAGGCGATGAGCGGCACGCTCGATGCGGCGACAAGCGGTCTCGACACGGACACGTTCGCCCAGTTCATGCGGCTGATACGAACGGAAGCCGGCGAGGATAGCCAGATTCAGGACGACCCCGACATGCTCGCGCACAAGGCGTCGAAGGCTCATGCAATGTACGAGCGGTTCATGCGGAAGCATGCGTTCCGACCGGGGCAGCTTGTCTCGTGGAAAGCCGAGCTCAAGAACCGGAAATTTCCGGCATACGGCGAGTGCGGCGTGGTGGTGAGTATTCTTCCCGAGCCGGTGATGGATGGTGGCAACGACTCCGGGTCACCCTACTTCCGCGAACCCCTCGATATTGTGATCGGTTTTGTCGATGCCGAAGGTGACTTCATTACGTACCACTTTGACTCCCGCCGGTTCGCCCCGGTCAACATCGGCATCGCCGACTCGAAGTGACTCGCCCGGCCGGGGGCGATCGCGTTTCCAGGAACCGCTACGGAAGCTATAGTGGTGAGGTCCATTCGGAGGGTAAGCGAATGGCTAGCGGCCACATTGGAAATGTGGTGCCGGGAAACCGGTTGCGGGTTCGACCCCCGTGCCCTCCGCTCGTTTTGGCCCGCGCTCGGAGCTCATGGCGGTTCTTCTCGACATTCAGAACGCCTCCAAAAGGTACGGCGATCAGGTGCTCCTCGATGATGCGAGCGCCACGATCACCGATGACGGCCGGGTCGGCTTCATTGGCCGCAACGGCGCCGGCAAGAGCACGCTTCTGAGGATCATCCTTGGTGAAGAAGAGCTCGACTCCGGCCGGGTCGTCCGCCACCCCAGGCTTCGCCTCGGCTACCTCCGACAACACGATCCCTTTGAGCCGGGTGAATCGGCGCTCCAATTCCTCATGCGTGATAGCGGCCAGCCCGAATGGAAGTGCGGCGAGATGGCTGGCGAGTTTGAGATCAAGGGCACACGGCTCACCGGCCCGGTCAAGGAGCTCTCGGGCGGCTGGCAGACCCGCGTAAAGCTGACGGCGCTGTTGCTCCACGAACCGAATCTCCTCCTGCTCGACGAGCCCACCAACTTCCTCGACCTGCGGACCCAGATTCTCCTCGAGCATTTTTTGAGGGGATATCGCGAAGCGTGCCTCGTGGTGTCGCACGACCGAACGTTTCTTCAGTCAACCTGTGACCAAACGCTCGACCTCGCCCACGGAAAACTCACGATTCATCCAGGGCCCGTGGATGAGTACCTCGTGCACCAGCAGGAGCGGCGGCTCACGGCGGAACGGACGAACGCCGCGGTTCTCGCCCGCAAGCGGGATCTCGAGGAGTTCATCGCGAGGAACCGAGCTCGGGCCTCGACGGCGTCACGTGCCAAATCGAAGGCGAAGGAGCTCGAAAAGCTCGAGATCGAGGAGATTCCGCTTGATGCGCCGACCGCGGCGATTCGCTGCCCAGCAATTACGCCGCGGCGCGGTGCGGCGGTCCGTTGCCGCGACCTCACGATCGGCTATCCCGACCACACCGTCGCCGAGGATATCGCCGTCGAGATTGTCCACGGCTCGCGGGCCGCGATCGTGGGCGACAACGGCCAGGGCAAGACGACATTCCTCCGCACGCTCGTCGGGTCGCTTCCACCGGTCGCCGGTGATGTTCGCTGGGGTCACGGCTGCGAGATCGGCACGTATGCCCAGCATGTCTATACGAGCCTCGACGAGCGGATGACCGTGCTCGACCATCTGGAACGCGCTGCGGCCCCTGGCACGAAGCAGCAGCGAATTATCGACCTCGCGGCCGCCATGCTCTTTCGGCGGACGGCCCTCGAAAAGCCCGTTCGCGTTCTTTCCGGTGGCGAGCGGGCCCGGCTTTGCCTGGCGGGGCTTCTGCTTGGTACGGCCAATGTGCTCGTGCTCGACGAGCCGGGGAATCACCTTGACGTGGAAACCGTCGAGGCGCTCGCTTCGGCGCTCGTCGACTATGCCGGCACCGTCATCTTCACGAGCCATGACCGCTCGTTCATGCGGGCGGTGGCGACAACCGTGATCGAGGTCAAGGATGGAGGAGTCGTCGATCACCTCGGCGACTACGACACCTATGTCGCGAAAGTAACCGGTGAGATCGACGCCGAGGAAGCGGCCACCGGCCGCAATCGACCACCTCCCCCGCCCCGTCGCGACGGCAGTGATCGCCCCCCGCCATCTGCAGCGGGGGCCACTGGCCGAGATACCCGCACGGTTCGCAAGGAGATCGCCAACCTTGAAAAGGCCATCGCAAGGCTCGACACCGAGAAGAAAGAGAAGCACGCGGCGCTCCTTGTAGCCACCGAGCCCGCCGAGGCCTTCCGGCTTCACGCGGCCGTCGAAGACGTCGCTCAGAAGCTCGCAGTGGCCGAGGAGCGGTGGCTCGAACTCCAAGGGAAACTCGAGTCTTGACGGACCAGGGCGACGCTGCTTCGCCCGCGGCGTGGGCCTCCGGGTATGCTGCGGAGGAATTTCACCTCGCAGTTCAGAGGACCGTCTATGAATCGACGAGCGTTGACCCAGCCGCGTGCCGTCGCCGAATCGTCCACAGCTTCTCACGCTTCGGTCGGTCGCCATACCCGGCGCGAGTTTGTCACGGCTGCAGCCGCGGCGCTTGTCGCGGTTCCAGCGATCGCAAGGCAGCCCGAAGGCTCGGTGGCTGCGCCGTTTGTACCTCCGCCACCGAGTGGTCCCCTTGCCGACTATGTCCGTCGCGACGATCCCGCAACGCGGTTTGAGCTCGTAGGCTGGGGTGAATCGTGTAGCGGTGAATGGCTCACCGGCCGGCTCACGAGCCAGTTGTGGAAGGGCGTCGAATGGGTTCACGAGCTGTCGTTGTTTCGCCCCACCGACACCGATGACCGCGGGCCGATGCTCCTCTGGATCGACGGCGGCTCGAGCGAGCGACTCCCAGAGCAAGACCAGTGGGAGCCCAGCGATGCGACTCGCACACTCTCTCGGGTGGCCATAGCTGCCGGGATGCCGGCCGCGGTTGTGCGACAGGTGCCATATCAGCCAATGTTTGACGGGCTTTTTGAGGACGGCCTCATCGCCCATAGCTTCGTCGAGTTTGCCCGAACCGGTGACCCCACCTGGCCGCTCCTGCTCCCGATGGCCAAGGCCGCCGTCGAGGCGATGACGGCAGCCGAGACGATCGCCGGAAGTCGCTGGGGGCTTTCGGTCGATGGGTTTGTGACGACCGGCGCAAGCAAGCGTGGTTGGACGACATGGCTCTCTGCCGCCGTCGATGAACGGGTGATCGGATTCGTGCCCGCGGTGATCGACATGCTCTCGATGGAAAAGCATGTGGGCCTTCAGCGGCAGTCGTTTGGCGGTATGTCGAATAAGCTCGAAGACTATACGTCCCGCGGAATCGAACGCCTCCTCGGCACGCCCCGCGGCCGCGAGCTCGTCGGTATCGTCGATCCATTCGCATACCGCGAGCGACTTGTGCAGCCCAAGCTCATCGCTCTCGGCACGAACGATCCGTACTGGCCGCTCGAAGCGTGCAGCCTCTATTACAACCAACTCGAAGGTCCACGGTGGGTTTCTTACACGCCGAATGCTGGCCATGGTCTCCCAGCGGAACGCCTCGGCGGCCTCGTCGCAGCGATGGGCCGCCACGTCGCGGGCCTCGAAGCGCTTCCCGTGGTCGACTGGTCAATCGAAGCCGACGCCACTGGAAAAATCTGCCGGGCCGACTGTCCCGATGCCGAGGTCGAAAAGGCAGTCGCCTGGACAGCCACGGCGCCTTCGCGCGATTTTCGCAAGGCGATATGGCATCCGATGCCTGTCGAGCGAGACGGAGAAGGCTGGCGGCTGTCGGTGCCAAGGCCAGCCGACGGTTATGCGGCGGGGCTCATCGAGCTCCACGTCTCCCGGAAGCCACTCCCACTCATCCTCACCAGCGGCGTTGCCGTTCTTGAAAGCTAGCGAGAAGCCGACGTATGCCAGTGGAACACGATTTCTCACGGATCGCGCCGGGCCGCCTGATCGAGCTTGTGACCGCGGCGCCGAAGGCTGAGTTGCACCTCCACATCGAGGGCACGCTCGAGCCCGAGATGGCTTTTGCAATCGGCCAGCGGAATGGTGTGCCCCTGCCCTTCTCCGATCCGGAATCGATGCGTCGCGCCTACGCTTTTACTGACCTTCAAAGCTTCCTCGACATCTACTACGCCGCCGCCGCCGTACTCCTCCACGAGGAGGACTTCTTTGAGATGGCCTGGGCCTATCTTGTGAAGGCGAAGGCCGACAACGTCGTGCGAGCGGAAATTTTTTTTGACCCGCAAACCCATACCTCTCGAGGCGTGCCTTTTGAGACGGTCGCCCGCGGGCTCTCCCGCGCCGTCACCAAGGCCCGTGCCGAGCTTGGCACATCGGCGGCACTCATTATGTGCTTCCTGCGGCATCTCACCGAGCGAGAGGCCTACGAGACGCTTGAGCAGGCGACGCCGTATCGTGACACCTTTATTGGCGTGGGACTTGATTCTGGGGAGCGCGGGAATCCCCCAGAAAAATTTACTGGCGTGTTTGCGAAGTGCCGCGCGATGGGGCTCCATGCCGTGGCCCACGCCGGTGAGGAAGGTCCGCCCGCGTCGATCACCGGAGCCCTCGATGCCCTCGGCGCGGAGCGGATCGATCACGGCGTTCGATGCCTGGAAGACAGCAGCGTCGTGAGCCGGCTCGTTCGTGAACGTATCCCGCTTACGGTCTGCCCGTTCTCAAACGTGAAGCTCCGTGTGTTTGATGACCTCGCGCACCACACGCTTCCGAAGCTCCTCGCCGCAGGCCTCAGGGCGAGCGTTCACTCCGACGACCCGGCCTACTTCGGCGGCTATGTCAACGACAACCTGCGGGGGGTCGTCGAGCACCTGCCACTGACCCCGGCCGCCGGCTACCTGCTCCTTCGCAACAGCCTCGAATCGAGTTTCATGGAGCCGTCTGAGATCGCCCGCCACGTCGAGCAACTCGACCAGGTGTTTGCCGACGGCTGATGTGCTTGTTCTCGGCACGCGGTGGGAGCGTCCTTGCTGGTCTCTGCGACCTCCCTCCGTGGCTTCGTCGGCAGATCATCGAATCGGCTATGCTCAGTGGATGGTTCGCGGTCTCCGTGCTGCCAAAGAAACCGGTGTGCACGGGTTCTGTCCTGCCATTCGCTCGAATGATCTCCTCGGTTGCGAGGCCATCCATGTTTCGTCGTGCCATTCTGCTCACGCTCCTGACGACGGCGGCCCTGTTCGCCGCTGTGTATTGGCCGAGCAAGCCGGTCAACAGCTATCCCACCTACGATTCGGGAGGCGATGGTCCCGGTGGCCCGATCTTCAATGACGCTGCCGAGTCCAACGCGACAGTCGATTCCGGTGATGTGGCCCTCGAATTTATCGATGTGAATGGGAACAAAGTCGCCTTGGCGGACTTTCGCGGCAAGAAGAACGCCGTACTTGTCTTCACGCGCGGTATTCCAACTTCCACTGGGCAGGTGTGTCCCTACTGCACGGCGCAGACCTCGCGTCTGGCGGCCAATTACCACGACTTCGCCCGTCGCGATGCGGAAGTGCTGGCCGTGTTCCCGGGTGAAAAGGCCCGCGTCAACGACTTTCTTGAGGTCGTGAAGGCCCAGTCATCGGGCTCCACAATGCCGTTTCCGATCGTGCTCGACGAGCAGTTCGCCGCGGTTGATCAACTGGGTATTCGTGGCGATCAGGCGAAACCCTCCACCTATATTCTCGACAAGCAAGGGAATGTGCGTTTTGCGTACGTCGGAGCGCACATCGGCGACCGTCCGTCCGTCAAGGCATTGCTCGAGCAATTAGACGCCGTGGAACATGAGCAAGGCGGGGCCGTGCCGTCGGCCGATGGCACATGACCGGTGTGCCATCTTCGCCCGGCGTAGGTGCTTGGGGTGAAGGTACTGGGCGACCGGACCTCACCTTTCTCAACGTCGCCGCCCGTCACGGCATGGTCGCCCCCGAGGCCGTGGCCGAGCTCATGCGGGAAGCAGTGAAACACAGCATTTCTCCCGCAGCGTTGGTTGTGGAGCGAGGGCTGATGGACCCGGTGCAGGTCGAGATGGTCGAAACCCTCACCCAGCCCGACGAAGCGATTCCCGGCTATGAAATCTTGGGGGTATTGGGCCGCGGCGGTATGGGCGTCGTCTACCGCGCGCGACAGAAAAACCTCGACCGAACCGTGGCGCTGAAAACCATCTTGGTGAGCCAACTGGCACAGCCCGGCATGGCGGCCCGTTTCGAGAGGGAGGCGATCACGTCGGGCCAATTGCGACATCCCAACATCGTGGCAGCCTACGACTTTGGGCGGTGCCGGGGACGGTTGTACTTCGCCATGGAGTTGGTTGAGGGGGAGGAACTCGGAACACTGATCGAGCGGCGAGGCAAGCTCAGCGAAGCCACGGCATGGGGGTTGGCGCGGCAGGTCGCATCTGGATTGGCTCACGCGGCCAAGGCGGGTGTTGTGCATCGTGATGTGAAGCCCGCCAACGTGTTGCTTGTCACGCCGCCCGAAGGCTTTCCACTGCCGGTTGGCATGCCGATGGTGAAGATTGCCGACTTTGGTCTCGCCTTCCTCGCAAGAGACACGGAGGTGAGCGATCGACTGACCGTGGCCGGCAACACGTTGGGCACACCGCGATACATGGCCCCGGAACAGTTGGAAGGGTCGGATGTCGATGGCAGGGCTGATATCTACGCCCTCGGCGCCACGGTCTATCACATGCTGTGCGGTGTACCGCCGTTCAACGACCGGACCCTCCAAGCGGTCATCACCCGTAAACTCAAGGGCGAACCGCCACGGGTCAGCGACCTGGTGGCCACCGTTTCGCCGCGGAGCGTCGAACTGGTAGCCCAGATGATGGCCCGCGATCCGGCGCACCGCGTGCCGGACTACAGCGAGCTCTTGAGACGAATCGACCAGGTCGCTGCCTCGGCGTCTTGTGACCACGAGCCGCTCATGGAGACCAGCGAGTTGCCCACGGTCCAGGAACCGTGCGCGACGGAAATCATGCCAGTCGCAGGCTCGTCGTCGCAAGGGCCGTCGCCCCGGTCGTCCTGGTTGTGGCCGGCCGTGATGGGAGGCCTGCCACTCGTGATGGTGGCCATTGGCTGGTTGTTCATGCGTCAGTGGCAGCATGAGTCGATCCCCGACACGTCCGTAACGTATTCGCCAGGCGTATGGAACGCGTATCTCTTCGATGGTTCTTCCCTGAGCGGCTGGAGCATCGTGAACGGTCAATGGTCTCTCGATGTGGATGACGAGGGAGGTCGTATTCTGGCGGGCAACGGCGTGGCATCGCGAACGATCCGCCGCGAGCCGCCGCTCGACGACTATCGCGTGACCCTGGCCGTGGCCTTGAAAGATGCCTCCGCGGTCGAACTTCAGTTTGCCTTCACACCAACGGGAAACGGCGGTGTCGCCCGCTCGTTCCTTCGCCTGGAGAGGGGGAAGGCAATCGTCGGTCGTCGCGATGCGGATGGCGGCCGGATCGAGCCCACGGCGTCACCTGTGCTGATTCAGGCGTCACCAGAGGTGGAGGGTGAAACGATCCGTCACGAGCTCCGGGTTGAGCGGCATGGAACCTCCTGGCGGGCATTTGTCGATGCACGGCCGGTCGGTGTGCTGCCGGTGCCACACGGGAGAGAAATGCCCGAACTGCGGCTTGCCACCGAAGGGGGCGTCGCCTGGTTTGACACCATCGAGGTCATGGAAATGAAGCCGCCGAGAGCTTCCGAGCGATAGG
Organism: Pirellulales bacterium; assembly: GCA_041746715.1. Classification (GTDB taxonomy): domain Bacteria; phylum Planctomycetota; class Planctomycetia; order Pirellulales; family UBA1268; genus QWPN01. The sequence goes on from JBGTGN010000197.1 coordinate 26,293, forward strand.
ACGGCCACCGCAATTATCCGACGCCGTCAATCATGGTTCGATTCGGAACACGCGAACGGGTTTTTCAGGCGTGCAGTCAACCTGGATGCCAGTGAGCGACCAGGTGAGGGCGTCGCCTTCAAACAGGTCGTGGGCGGTGACCGTGTCGATATCGGCGAGACCGAGTGAGTCGGCGTTGAGATCGAGTCGGCCGCAGCGGGCTTTGCCCGGGTTCATGGTGACGACGATGAGGATGCGACTGCCAGACGCTTCGTCGTAACGACTCCAGGCCAGGAGTTGCGGGTCGTCGATCGGCTGAATCACGAGCGGGCGATTCTGGGCCAGCGCGGGCTCGGTTCCCCGAAGTGCGTTGAGCCGACGGATGAACGGTGCGAGGCTCTCGGGATCGTCCAGGTTCCAGGCCTTGATCTCGTACTTCTCGCTATCGAGGTATTCCTCACTCCCTTCCTTGACTGGCGTGGCTGCGAGGAGCTCCATCGCGGGGCCATACATGCCCCAGTTGCCCACCGACAGTGCCGCGAGTGCCAGCCGCACCATGAACATGGGTCGCCCGCCCGTCTGGAGCGTCTCGTGGAGGATGTCTGGCGTGTTGGGCCAGAAGTTGGGGCGAAAGAAGTCGCTCACCGGCGGCGTCGTCACTTCCTGGAGATACTCTGCCATCTCATCGCGTTCGGTTCGCCAGGTGAAGTAGGTGTAGCCCTGCGTGAAGCCGAGCTTCGCAAGGCGGTATTTCACCTTCGGCCGTGTAAACGCCTCCGCGAGAAACAGCACCTCCGGATGGGTGCGGTGAATGCTCCCGATGAGCCAGTCCCAGAATGGAAGTGGCTTCGTGTGTGGGTTATCGACTCGAAAAATCTTCACGCCCTGATCGACCCAGAACTTCACGACGCCACCGAGTGCCTCCCAAAGCGGCCGCCACTGGTCACACTGAAAATCGAAGGGCACGATGTCTTGGTACTTCTTCGGAGGGTTCTCAGCGTAGCGGATCGAACCGTCGGCGCGATGCCTGAACCACTCGGGATGTTCCGTCACCCACGGGTGGTCCGGGGCGCACTGGATCGCGAGGTCGAGGGCAATTTCCATGCCGAGGGCTTCTGCTCGGGATCGCAGCTTCTGGAAATCGGCGAACGTCCCGAGCTTCGGGTGGATCGCCGTGTGGCCCCCTTCAGCCGAACCGATGGCCCACGGGCTGCCAACGTCGTGTGCCGTGGAGGAGAGCGAGTTGTTGCGGCCTTTGCGAAAGGCGGTGCCAATGGGGTGGATCGGCGTCAGATAGAGCACGTCAAAACCAAGGTTTGCCACGTAGTCGAGCCTGTCGGCCAGCGTGGCGAGCGTGCCGTGCTCGCCGGGGGTGTGCCCCCACGATCGTGGAAAAACCTCGTACCAGGCGCTCAACGCACCCTTCGGGCGGTCCGCGTAGATACTTCGCACTGGCTCGAGCCTGGTCTCGTCGCGGTGGTCGGCATGGCGGATCATAAGCTCCGCGAGCCGAGGATCGTGGGCGGTCTGCGGCCGTGCTGCGGCGCGGAGCTCGATGGCAAACTGCTCGAGCTCCCGCGCTTCAGCAGCGGACGCCCGGTGGGCAGCCGCGGTGACCATGTCGGCCCCCGTGAGCAGCTCGAGCCGAAGTGCCTCGCCCGCCTCTTCTCGTCGCGCGAGATCCCGCCGCCACGTGACGAAGAGATCCACCCGACTGGTGACCGTGTATTGCCAGAGGCCGATTCGATCAACGGTGAACACGGCCTCCCACTGGTCGTTGCCGACGCATGTCATCGGGAGGGCGGTCCACTGCCCGGTGTCGCCGTGCCGCACATGGAGAACGCAGTGGAGCTCGTCATGGCCGTCGCAGACGATGTCCGCCGCCACGCGGACCACATCGCCCACGACTCGCTTCACCGCGAAACGGCCACGGTCCACATCGGGCTCGACCCGTTCAATCGCCACACGACGGCGAAGATGGATAGGAAGCTCAACCGATTTTTCAGCCACCGATAGTGCTCACAGAAGGCGGGAGCTGCCGCATGCAGCCGACCGGCATCCTACGGCACGCCGGCCAGAATCGGCCACGTTCGCCAAGCTGTGTTTCCCGGGAGGCAACGCTCCGTCGTCAGTGTCCTGGCGGGCAGGGGGCTGATTGCATGGCCCCTTCGTACACCACGGGCATGGCACCACCTGTGTCGCAGGGCGGGCATGATCCGTCGGCGCCAGCAGGCACAACGGCAGGCGATGACATCCCAGACGGAGCATACGGCGCGACGGCGGCTCCGGCCGGCGGCGCATAGCCTGGAGCGGCCATGATGGGTGCGCCTGGCATGACGGGGGCGCCAGGAACGGCTCCTGGCGGTGCCGGGTAGACCACGGGCTGTGTCACCATCGGTGGCTGCGGGTAGACCGGAGGCGCAAAGGGGGGCGCGTAGGCCGACTGGCTGTTTCGGTGGTGGGCGCAGCCGCAGCACAGAAGGCATGCGGCAAACCAAAAAACACGGATCACAGTGTCGTCCTGGAGGCTGGCCACCCTGGTGAGGTTGCAGACACTAGGGACCGCCAGGCCATCGCTCAAGGCGAGAATGTCGGCGATTTCGCGAGGATCCGGAGGGCGAAACAGGTGCCCGCGGACCCTGGCTCGTGCCGAAGATCACCCCCCATGTCACGGGCGAGCCGCCGTGAGAGGGCCAGGCCAAGGCCCACGCCGGGAGCCGTCACCGCGGCGTCACTCGCACTTTTCCGAAACGGCTGAAAGAGCAGCTTTTGACCCCAAGGGGGTATGCCGGGCCCGTGATCGCATACCCGCACGAAGACCGCGTCGCCATCGAGCTTCGCGGAGAGCGTGAGCACCTTGTTGTCGGCTGCTGCGGCGTACTTGCAGGCGTTATCCACGAGGTTGAAAAGAATCTGCTCGACGACGGATGCGTCGGCACGCACAAGCGTCGTGCCGACCTCCTCGGGAACACGGACAGAGAGCGAGAAGCCGGCCTGCGTGGCCCGATCTTCGAGCCGTTCGGTTGCCACGTCCAGAAGCCGATCGACCGACAGCGTCTCAAGACGGCCACCCGGCCGCCCCCGCTCGAGCCGCGCATAGGCAAGCACATTGGCGACCAGGTGCGTCAGTCGGTCCGCCTCCACACGGAGGGTCTCGAGATACCGCCGTCGATCACCCTCGTCTGGCACCATGCCCTGGGCCAGCATTTCGGAATACATGCGAAATGTGGTGAGGGGCGTACGCAACTCGTGGGTCACGGCCGACACAAAAGCCGCCCGCCGTTCGCTCAGGCTCAAGACCCCTTGGAGCAAGGCCATGACCGCGCAGGCAGCGAGCGAGAGCGCTCCCCAACCCACCACGAGTGCGAGCTTGACGGGGGTGAGCCAGGCCGCCGCGGTCATGGGGACAGCGCCAGGAATCAGTTGCACTGGCAGCGAGGCAAGCAGCCGAACCTCGCGGGCCTCCTCGATCGATTCCGCTGGACTGACCGCGTGCGGGAGGAGTGTCGCGTTTGGCAAGAGATCCGAGATGTCGGCGAGAAGCTTTGTCGTGATGGCTGGCCAGTCGAGGATGCATCCCTGCACATACTCACGGCCGGCAATGTTTACGCGGCGCACGAGCACGAGCTCGCCTGCCCGCCATAGGGGCGTCATCACAGACACCTGCACATCGGCCGAGGGCCAGGCTTCGGGGATCAGCAATCCCGGCGTCGGCGACGGAAGGACGCCCTTGGTGGCCTCAGGGTCAGCGACCGGGCTGTTGGCCACCTGCCCAAGCTGCGGGTTTTGATTGAGCGCTTGCACATTATCGTAGACGTTCCCTTGAACGTAGCGGGCGCGGGCCTGGTATTCGTTCTGCCCCCGTTGCCACTGCTCCACGTCATTGAGCGGTGCATTTTGAGGTACGCTCGTCTGGATGTCCGGCGGCAGCGCCGTCTGCTGCGGCCGCGGTGCCGCCAGAGCACCACCAGCGGGCTCCGCTGGAGGACAGATTGCCAGGAATGATGGGCCGTCGAGCACGTCGGCACACTCGGCGAGCGCTGCCTCGGCCTTTGCCACGGCATCGGCATTGAGGGCGTGTGGCACGACGATGGAGAGCATCTCATCGGTTGGCACCTGCGGCGATGAAACTGTGTTCTCCGGATCGACCTGAAAATAGAGTCGTACGTACGGCGTCGAGCCCGCCATAAGTGGCGAGGGAACCAAAGCCAAATGGTCGGGCCCCGTGGTACGGTTGAACATTCGGCCGTACGCTCGGTCAGCAGGATAGAACGCGTCGTAGACAAAATAGGGCCGCGCCGTCTCCTGGGCGACCAGCGGCGCCATGAGCGAGTCCATCCGCCACAGCGCAAGCCGCGTGTTTTCTTCCACGACCGCCTTCTCGCGTGCGGCCGCCTCGCTCGCATCGGCTTGGAGCGCCTTGATGCTCAGCCAGCCGACTGCCGCGACGGCCAGGCACGCGCATGCCGCAAAAACTGCCCAGATATGCCAGGGTCGAGACATGCTTTGTCTAGGGTGGTGCCAGAGGGTCGTCGAGCGAATCGGCCGTGTTCGTTGCCTGAGCCGCAAACATGTAGCCTTTGCCACGGACGGTGAGGACGAGCCGTGGATCGTCGGCATTGTCGCGGAGCTTGACCCGCAGCCGTGTCACATGCATGTCGATGGTACGCGTGCTCACGCCTCGGGGATCGAGTTGCCAGACCCGACGCAGCAGCTCATCTCGGCTAATCGCGCGGCCGGCATGGGCAACCAGGTATCGCAGGAGCTCAGCCTCCTTGTCGGAGATTTCGATCCGCTCGCCGTCATCGAAGCGGACCTCAAAACGATGCAGATCGACGACCGCACCAGGGAGGGCGATTGTGGATACATCGCGTGGCCTTTCGGGTGATCGCCGGAGCACGGCCTCCACGCGAGCCAGCAGTTCCTTGACGCTGAAGGGCTTCACGACGTAGTCGTCGGCTCCAAGCCGCAGGCCCTCGACGCGATCGTTCTCCTCTCCGCGGGCCGTCAAAACGATCACAGGCTGTGCTGGGCGTACTTCCCGAACCGCCCGAAGAATGTCGAGGCCATCACAGCCAGGAAGCACGACATCGAGCAGCAAGAGGTCGTAGCCGCGGGCGACGGCCAGGTCGCGGCCTGTGTCGCCACGGGCAGCTTCGAAGACCTGGTAGCCCGAATACCGCAGGGCATCCACGATGCCACGGCGAATCGCGGCATCATCTTCAACGGCGAGAATGCTCTGCTGGTCCATACATCATGCCGGTCACGGGCCTTCAGACAGCTTACTGCATCACCGCTCCGCCGTTGTCGAGGGCCGTGTATACGTCTGGGCTCATGAGTCCGAGCCATGGGTCGCTCGACGGCGTCAGGAAGAGCTCGGCATAGACGCGTTCGTTGAGCGTGTCCACGGGCGTTGACAAGGGCACGGCCCCGTTTGCCAGCCACTCGTGGAGCGTACGGTGAAGCGTGTACTCGTTTCGCACGGTGTCAGTGGCAATCGACGTCTCGAGATTCCGGATGAGGCGAAGCATAGGATCCTCGACAATACCTTTGGAGATGGTCAGCGCCCCTGCGATCTCCGCTGGAACTTCGACCAACTCATGTCGTGCCCGCTGCGTGACAGGCACCGCGATACCCATGGGGACGCTTGGGAATGCGAGTGTGAGGGAGCGTGCCATGCCCGCCTGCTGCTTGCGAATCACGCGGACGCTCGCGGCATCGAGCGCGGCATCACCGCGGTGAAGTTCGGCGATTCGGCTCCAGGCAGCCTCGTCCATGCTCTCTGGCGTGTCGCTCAACGGCGCGATTCCGGCCTGCTCCATATCGTCCCGCCACTGCTTCGTGATCTCACATGCTTTCTGTTCGTGATATGCGATGAGCGTCGAGTCGCGATCGGTGTCGCTCATGCCGCTCACTGCCTTCGCAAGGGTAAGCCCGTTCGTGAGCCCTCGCTGGAATGCCGCGGGCCCGTAGAGTCCCGGCAGCGCGTCGAGGACGCGGCCTTCCGCATCGAGGATGTAGTGGATGCTGTTGCCCGTGACGGTGCGACGCAAAACGCGGCCGTCTCCGAAGTCGATGGTCACGACGGGCACTGGCCGCACCGATTTCCAGTGCAGCACGAAGTGCGTCCGAAGGAATTCACTCACTTCCGTATTGGCGTAGAGCGTGCTGCGGAAGAATCGGCTGTTCGCGCAGCTCAGTTCGTCGGTCAGCTTCCCCAGCAGTCGTAACGACAGAATCGGCTTTTCGGTGCGGGCGGCCTCGGCCTTGGCGTCATCGAAGTCGGTATGCCACGTGAGCTTTGACGGAGGACAGTCTTCCTGCTCCTTGGAGGCATGGACCGCCGCCGTCGCTCGAGTGCCCAGCAAGACGGTCATCACTGCCAGCATCAACCATCGTTTCCTGGTGTCCATCGCGGCCTCCGTTGTCGTGAGTCTTGATCGCTTCTCGTGGCCGCACCGCATCCGGTCGGCAACGCCACGGTGGATCGTAGCAAGGGATCGGTCTCGCTCGTGTAAAGGCTCTGTAACGGGCACGCGGCGGTAGGCAGTCGTCAGTCCCAGGTCAGTCCTGAGGAGCCGAGGGGCTGTGTCGAACGATCAAACCCGGGTTTGATGTCGGGCATCTCGATGAGACTCGGCAGGTACGTGATGGTGCCGAACGGTCCGTCGATGGTCTCAACGGGCAACTGCGACTCTTGGATGATGTCTTCCCACGGACGGGTGCCGTCGAGGGCCGCGGCATCAAGGAGCCCGACGTCCTGGGCCCACATGCACATGCGCGTGAGCGAGACGCGGACCTGGTAGCTGCCCCCTTCCGTGGCTCGCTTCAGGAGCGCTGAACTGATGGCCGCAGCGCCAACATACCCGGCGAGGTAATCGGCAAAAATGTTTTGTACGGGCATGAGCGGGGCATCGACGGCCCCTTCCTCATCGACGTATCCCGACACGGCGACGGCCAGCATGTCGAAGCCGCGAAAGTTCGCCCATTCCCCTTCAAAGTCGAAGCACCTCAGTTCGTGGGCGATGATGCCTGGCTTGCTTTCGGCGAGGATCTTGGGCGAGATGCCCTTCTGATCGAGGTTCATGTAGGAGCAAGTGAACACATCGGCGTCTCGCAGGAGTCGAAAGAACGCCTGGTGATCTGCGGCGTCACGGAGGTCACAGTAGGCGGAGCGTTTTCCAATGTCGGTCTCGAGCCGCCAGTTAAGATGGTCGGGGTAATCGACCCGTGAAAGATGGAGGACGTTGGCCCCGTATTCGGCGAGGGTACGGGCGGTGATCGGTCCGCCGATGACGTGGGTGCAATCGAGGACGTTGATATTCCGCAGAGGTCGACCATCGGACGGGAGGCCGGAGGGGAGTGGGGTCGGGTCGCTGTCGCCGATCTTGGTGAGTTCCACGATCGGCTTGGCCGCAAGCCGCGATCCGACCGGATGCCGACGCCATTCCTCGGCGGTGCGAACCACGCCGACCGCGGCGCCTTCATCCCGAAGCGCCCTTTCGAGGCCTTCCGCATCCCACATGCCCACCGCCTGCTCGACGGCCCGTGCCGTGGGGGCGCATTTCAGCACGCGGTAGACGGCGTCGCGGAGCCGCGGGTAGAGCATCTCGAACTTGATGAAGCGTCCGTCTCGCGTGGCGTAGAACTCGCCCCCCACCGGGTCGTCGAACGAGCCCGGCGCGCCAAAGTCGGTGAATCCGAGCTGCCGACCGTTTTGGCGGAGGTAGGCGATGCCGTGGTGCTGGTGGACGCCGGCATGGGCGTCCGTGGTGACGTCTTGCACGCCGCCGCCGCGGCGCTGCCAGATGTCGCCGAGGCACATCCCGAGACTGGCCTGCGCGGCCGCCATGACCTCGCCGAAGCGGTGTCGTGACGCGAGCAGCGGGTCGCAGTGACGGATGGTGACCTTGCCCGGGTAGTTAGCCTCCTTGCGACCGATCGCCGACTCGATCATGTCGAGCGCCCGCTGAGTGCTTTCGGATTCGACAGTGGCCATGGGTGTTCCGGCTAAAAGTGGGACCGATGATCGCACAGGAGCAACACGGAGAAGTGTACGGGCTCAGCCTCAATCAGGTTGCCACTCAGTCACCCATCGCTTGCGAAAAATCGGGAGACGCGGCTATCCTTCGATAGGTGGCTTCTTTGGAGAGGCCGATTCATTTCACCTCGGAACGCAATCATCAATGGGTAAGGGCAACAACAGTCAGAAAAACGACAAGAAAAACATGAAGACGAAGAAAGAAGCCAAGAAGGCTGTCGTCGCCAAGCCTGCCGTGCAGAAATAAGCCCTCGTTCGTTGGGTATGGGCTTCCATTCGATGCCGGCAAGCGTGACTTGCACCAGAGAACCTCACGATCATCATCACGTCGCGGCAACATCCGCTGTGTAAGTTGGTGCGGGAGCTGGCGAGCCGGCGACGACGCGCCGAGCATGGGCTCTTTGTGGTCGCCGGCGACAACGCCGTGTGCGCGGCACTGCGTGCCGGCTGGCCGATCGATCGCGTGCTCGTGGGGCCGGATGATGGCGGGAGCGAGTGGGGCGACCTCGCCCGCCTTGCCGATGTGCCGATCGTAGTCGCTGCCAAGGAGATCCTGGCGTACCTTAGCGATCTGCCTAGCGGCCCCGACGTGCTGGCATTCGCGCGGCTCCCGCCGGTCCACGAAGCCCTGCTTCCGACCGCCGAGCTGACGGTGGTACTCGACGATATCGGCGATCCGGGTAACGTTGGCACCCTGATTCGCACGGCCGACGCGGTAGGGGCAGCGGCGGTGCTCACAACCGAAAGCACGGCCGACGCGTTTGGGCCTAAGGCCGTACGTGCTTCGGCCGGGAGTCTCTTTCATCTGCCGCCACTGCCCTGGCCTGATCGTTCACCCCCGGCGCTTGCGGCGGTGCTCGAGCGAGAGGCCATGCCAATCGTGGTGGCAGTCGCGCATGACGGCGCGAGCTGTTTTGAGTATCGTTGGCCATCGCGATGCGCCCTGGTATTGGGCCATGAAACACGCGGCGTCGCGGCAGCATGGCAAGCAGCGGCAACCGCGCGCGTGACGATCCCGATCATGGGCCGCGCTGAATCGCTCAACGTAGCCGCTGCCGGCGCAGTGTTGCTCTACGCCTGGCGGATGCATCACCGGCCGGCGTGACAGAAAAATGCGATTTCCTCCTGTTTGGGCAGCGCCACGCAGGTCACCGAGGAGCGATCGCGAACGTCGCCAACTCCCGGATGGCGGCGAGCTCTTCGGGGAGCTCGAGTGCTTTCTCCGAACGTGCCAAAGCCATACGCGACTGGCGAATCGCCGCATCACGGACAGTCCTGTCGCCCAGCGATGCCAGTGCATGGAACGCCTTCTGCAACCGAATCCCCACCTCGATGGTACCGGCACCATCTCTGGCGATGGCCGTGAAGGCGTCGTCAAACAAGTCATGAACCGAGACCTCCGGCACCTCGACGCGATCATACTCGGGCGGAGGCAGGTTTCCATCGTCTGCGGCCCTGACCCAGAGCGTGAATATGCGAACCAGCGTGCCAATGATGTCGATCGCCGTACCAGGATCGTTGACCGCCGGCGACAACGCGCGTCCAGCGATTTCTGAAAGCACCACGAGACCGAAGCGAGGATCGCCGTCAAAAACCCGCTCGCCTCCGATCGCGAACGCCTGAATCACCGGGGCGGTGTCAATCTCACCCTCCTGATCACAGATGGAGGCCACAGGTCGGTCCGGGGTTACGAACACACCCGGTAGCGCCGCAACCACGACTCGGCAATCTGCCTTCGTGGCAAAAGCTTGGAGGGCTCCGACATCCACATGGCGTACGTATCCGACCGTCGGGGCGAAAACGGCCTTCCCGTCGGTTCGTGAGTCTCGCGCGGGAAGGGCCTGGAGCGTTGGCCTCTCGCGCCGCCGCAGAAGCGCCTTGGTTGTCACCCTCTCAACCTTGTCAATGGTTGGCCCGAGCCGACCGAGGCGGGCGATTCGATCAACCCACCGAACGAAGGTCAACACGACGAGCGCGAATACACACGCCGTGAGAATGAACAAGGTGAACCGGCCTGCGGTTTCGTAGAAGTCGTTCTTCACGGCCGTGAGGGCGACGATACTGAAAATGAACGCGCCAATGAAGGTGGAGAGAGCGTTCTGCGACACGTCGTCAGCAATGACCAGCCCAAAGGACCTTGGGGTTGCTGTTGTGCTTGCTGACGCATAGGCCGATATCATCGACCCGACGGTAAACGTCGCAATGACCAGCATGCTCGCGGCCATGATCGACAGCAGAGACTCGATCGATTCGATAGTGATGTCGGGTGCGATTTCTCGGAGTCGTGTGCCATCAGCGGCGCTCGCGACGATGGCCGCCACGACCGAGACAAGGCAAATCGTCAGTGGCTTCACCCATAGCCGTTCGCGAACCCGATTGAGAAGGAAACTCAGTCGATCGATGCCAAACGTCATGTACGTCTCCCACGTCGCCCAGACAATCCAAGCATGTCAAACATATTCAGGTCTTTCCAGGACGCGGCGTCGTGTTCCCGGAAGATAGGCAGTGCACGATCAAACTTTCGCTCGCTCTCGACTTCGACTGCCTCTCCAGCATAGTGTTGCGGTGCGAATCGACGGTCTGCGATCCCATAAGGATGTGGAGGGCTGGTGCAACACTCCGCGACGAGGGAATGGTCCAGGGCGGACATGGCTGATCGGCTTGCCGGTCACGCCGCTGATGGACCGCCCTATGATCTCGTTGTGATCGGGGGCGGGGCCACCGGACTCGGCACCGCCCTCGACGCGGCAGCCCGTGGATTTTCAGTCGCGCTCTTTGAGGCCGAGGATTTTGCGAAGGGCACGTCGAGCCGCGCCACAAAACTCGTACACGGGGGTGTGCGCTATCTTGCGCAGGGCGATGTGGGACTCGTGCGCGAGGCGCTTTGCGAGCGGCTCTTGTTGCTCGAGAATGCGCCACACCTCGCCAGTCCGCTGCCCTTCGTGCTCCCCGTTTATGGCTGGCGGGGCCGGCTCTGGCAGAGGTGGTTTTATTCGGCTGGCCTCCATGCCTACGGGCTCCTTGCCGGCTCGAGCGGCCTCGGGCCCACGCGGACGCTTGGCACGAGAGCGATGCTGGCTACCGCGCCCGGCCTGCAAGCTTCTGGCCTCGCTGGGGGCGTGTCCTACTTCGACGGGCAATTTGACGACGCCAGGCTTGCTGTGGCACTCGCCCGCTCGGCCGTCGTCGCCGGGGCAACCGTGCTCAACGCGTGCCGAGTGAAGGGGCTTCTCGATGACGGTAGCCGTATTACGGGTGTTGTCGTCGAGGATCACGAGACAGGCAGATGCTTCGATGTGGCTGCACGCTGCGTGGTCAATGCGACGGGTGTCTGGGTTGACGCGATTCGCCGGCTCGACGACGCCTCGGCCGCCAACATCGTCGCCCCCAGCCAGGGCACGCATGTGGTCGTCGATCGGGAGTTTTTTCCTTCGGAGCATGCCCTCATCATTCCAAAGACCAGCGACGGTCGCGTGCTCTTCGCAGTGCCGTGGATGGGTCGCGTCATCCTTGGCACCACCGACACGCCGCGGACCGACCTCCCCCTCGATCCAAAACCCACGGCCGATGACGTGGGCTTTATTCTTGCCGAGGCGTCGCGGTATCTCGCCCGGCCGCCACACCGCAGCGATGTGCGAAGCGCCTGGGCGGGTCTGCGTCCGCTCGTGAAGCCTCTCCGCGACAGCAGCACCGACACCAAACGCATTTCCCGAGAACACACGATTCTCGTCTCGGCGAGTGGCCTCGTCACCGTCACCGGCGGCAAGTGGACAACCTACCGAGCGATGGCCGAAGACGTGCTTGAAGCCTGCTTTCGCGCAGGCTTATTGCTGGCTCGGCCCGCCGGGGTCACGCGACACCTCCGCCTCGCGGGCGCTCCCGCACCCGGTACGCCGTGCACGCCGCTCTCAGCGGCACCAGGTATTCATCTCTACGGCAGCGATGCCGCCACGGTCACGTCGCTTCCCGGCAGCACGACCGAGATTCTTCCTGGCTTCACCGACGCGATGGTTCGGTTTGCAGTGCGGTATGAGATGGCCCGAAGCGTCGAGGATGTTCTCGCGCGACGCTCACGATGGCTCTTCCTCGACGCAGTAGCCGCGGCCTCCGCTGCCGACCGCGTGGCGGCGATCCTTGCCGAGGAGATTGGCCCGAGCTTCGATGCGGAAGCCTCCGCCAAGAGCTTTGTCGGCCTTGCCGCGAACTACCGTCTCATGTGACTGCCGGTTTCGGAGCTGCTTCAAACAGTGCGATGCTCGCTGGAAAGCCGTGGAGGAACGTGCGGTCGCCAATGGGGCCGATCTCGCCTTGCCCAAAGAAACCGGCGGTGGGCAGAGGCCTCGGACAAGCGGATTTCGCGACGTGGGGGTTGAGCACCCCGTCATCAACGCCCACGCTTGGGCTGACCATACTCGATCGGCTCATCAGATACTTCGACGTCCTGATCGCGGAGATGGTTGTCGAAGAACGCCGCAACGCGCTTGTGCACTTCCTGCCCGCCGATGCCGTGGCCGCCGCCGCGGATGCGAACAAGCGTTGTGTCGACGCCGGCTTTTCGTTGGGCTTCGGAGAGAAGTTCCGCGTGCTCAAAGGGAACCGTCCCGTCCGCGTCCCCATGCACGAGCAGGAAGGGCGGATCGTCTTTGGAGACGTATGTGACCGGCGATGCCCTTCGGGCGAGCTCCTGGTTGTCTTCGATGGCGCCGCCGAGCAACATATCGACGGCTGAGGGCCGGCGGCCCCCTTCCACCGGCTTGCGGGCGAGAAAGTCGCTCGGGCCGCAAAATGAGACGACGCACGTGACACGGCTCGAACGATCGGGTGAGCCGCAGTCGCCTTCCAATTCGGCGACATCGCCCGAGCAGCCGAGCATGTTGACCAGATGCCCTCCGGCCGAGGAACCCCAAACGCCGATCCGGTCGGGATCGATGCTGTACTTTTCGGCGTTCGCACGGAGCCAGCGGATGGCGGCCTTGCAATCGTGGATTTGGGCGGGCCACGTCGCCTCGCCACTGAGCCGGTATCCGATCGACGCCCCGGCGTAGTTGCCGGAGGCTACGAATGGGAGGACGCGTCCCACGCCGCCGGCCTTGTCGCCACCTCGCCAGCCGCCACCGTGAATAAACACAATGAGCGGCCGTGGCTGTTCGCTCGATTCCTTGGGCAGGACGAGATCCAGCATGAGCGGCCGCTCGCCGGCGTCGCCATACACGACGTCGCGATGGATGGTCACATTTTCAGGAGTCTCCTGCCCGCCGTCCTGACGAAATCGATCGCGAATCGCGGGCGGCATGGCGACATCGCCCTTGATGATTCCGTCTCGCAACCGCCGGCGCTCGTCGCCGTCCAAGCGGCCGTCTCCGTTCTCGTCAAACTTCTTGGTCAATTCCTCACGGCTTGAATACTCGTGCGGCGGCTCGTCGTCGGCAAGAGCGACGGGCGAGATGATGGCAATGGCGGCAATGGCAAGGGCGGTGAGCAGCAGACTTTTGATGAAAGTCGTCATCGCAATCTCCGGTTTCAAGGAGGACAGGAAGCGTAGGCCGTGAATGATCTGAGCGTGGTTATTCCGCACAGCGTGTTCGCGGGCTACCACTTCAACCCGACTGGTTGGAAAAAGTATCGCGCGTCATTCAGCCCTTCAAAGAGGCGGCCGATGGGCTTTCCAATCGACGAGTGCCCGGGCGGGAGGGACGGCGGGCATCCGCCGTCACGGTTCTCGCACCAAGAAACGCCAATTTCAGCGGGCAATGGTTCCCACGTGGGTGTCATTCGCTGGGCTTGGCAAGAGTGCTGATTCGGAAGTTTCGGTACGTGGCGGAGCGCGTGAACATGTGCCGCAGGCCGATCCGCCCCTCGGTGATCGCCGGCAGGCTGGTGTTGACCAGCTTGCCGTAGAACACCTCGCGCGGGTTCTCGATGCGGAGCAGCAGATCACGGTCCTTCTTGATGATCATGAGGTGGTGCTTCACGTCTTTCGCGAACAGCGTGTCGGACCAGTATTCGGGCTTCATCTCTGTGCCCCGAAGGCCGCCGCCCGTCGGCATGTACCGCCGGCCGCGGATGTACGACCTCGTCGTCGCGCCATCGTTGCCGAAGGCGGCGTAGCTGAGATGGTAGGTGTGCATGTGGTCGTAGTACAGCCGCATCGCCGGTACGCGGCGACGATCGTTCCATCTGGTGATGTCGGTATCAAAACCCTCGGCGCCGGAGCCGGTCGCCTGGATGTACATGATGGTGACGCAGCGGTTCTCGTCGTCCCGGCGGGTGTAGTCGTATTCGACCTTCACGTCACCGGTGAACGACCGTTTCGTCCACAGCACCATGTGGTGTGAATCGTTCTTGAACTCCGACCCTGCGGTGAGGGTCATGCCATCGGGCCCGGTGCGGACCGTGCCCACCTCGCCGTCGAGAAACCACCCTCCGGTCCAATCGCCTGTGCAGTCGTCGGCGAAAGCAGGGTGCCACTGGAGTTCGTCGGCCTGCTCGAAGGCTTCGCGGTCCTTTCCGTTGTCCGTGGATGGGGTCACGCTACCCTCCTCGGTGCCGCTGTCGTTCAGCGTGTTGAAGTCGAGCACCATCGTGTGCTCACCGTTGCTGATCGTGACGACGCCGCTGTCGTAGACCGAATTGATGAACGGGCTGTACTGAACGTTCCTAGGCGCGTAGTCCACTGGCGTGCCGTTGATGGTGGGTGTCGCGCGGTAGCTTGTATCGAGCGTCAGGGTGTCGTCGTAGACGGTCTCGTACCGCACGACTGACCCCTTCATTTTCAGGTCGCGGGTCTTCACTCGCCGTTTGAACTCATCGAACGTCGCGATGCGCTGCTTCGTCATGACCTCGATGATCACCGGTGCAAAGTCGTCGTTCGGCTGGATATACCAGCCGGGGGGCGAGACCCGAGCGGGACCGGCGAGGGTGGGTGTGCTGAGCTGCTCGTCGACGAGCTTGAAATCGGTGCCCACCACGCGGATAGCGGCGAAGGCACTTTGGGTCTGCACGAATACCACGTCTCCCTCTCGGACCGGTTCGCCCAGGCCTTCTCTCGACAGCCAGACGATCATCGGCCCGCCCCCCTTGTTGTCCTTGAGCTTCTGGGTGATCAGGCTCCCTTTGCTTTGCACGGACCAGTGTCCGTTGAGCACATCGCGATGCTTTCCGGCGGGGCGGACAACGGGCACGATCCGCGCGCCAGGTGCGTCCCGGAACACGACCCCCTGCCACCGGCTTTGCGAGCTGATCGCGACCCAGTCTTTGTTTGGACGCGGCTCGTGCATGAGTGTGCCGATGGTGAACGCGGGGTCGCAGTAGGTATACCGCACGATGCCGCCGCCGTCGGTGCGGAAGCGGTTGGGCTTGCAGTCGTTGGTCCTGATCGCGGAGTCGACGCCGGTCTCACCCAGGCCTTGAGCGCGTTGGCGGATTTCGTAGGGCCCCTTGTCCCGTGCGGTGCGAGCGATGTCGCACACGAGCGCAGGGGGTTCGTAGTCACTCAGGAGGGCGCTCGTCTCCCCATTGATCACTGTCGGTCGCTGCCCCGTGCCGAAGTACATCCACCCGAGCGCGGGAATCCCATGCTTGCTGCTCGAGAAGCCGTTGCCGCCTCGGATGCGGGTGGCCCCGCCGCCCGAAACCCCGTTGAGTTGCTCTTGCGTCCAGTAGGTCCAGTAGAGATCCATGAGCATGCCGGCTGCGCGTCGGACCCGTGGTTCACCGAAATCACGAAAGTTGTAGAACCCTTTCAGCCATACCGAGTTGTAGCCGGGACACATGATCTCGATGTTCGTTCCCTTCTTCGCTCGCTCCTGGCAGTAGACGACGATGTAGTCATTCCACGCCTGGTAGCGATCGGCCAGGGTCGAGCCGTCGTCGAACCTCTCGTCGCGGTACTCGGGACGGTCCTTCGCAAGCTTGGCGAAGTGCCACTGCACCGTGAAATCCATCGCGTGATGGTTCTCGGTACTGAGGAAGTGCCAGGTCTTGGTCTCCGCGTGATCAGGGACGTTGTGCTTCGCGCTCGTCTTGACGTATGTCCAGATCGGCCTGAGGCACATTGCCTCCGTCTCCGGCGTCAGCCTGCCGGCGTGCGACGTGCCGTTCGAGCCATACATGTCGATCAGCCGCATGACGATGTCCGCGTGCCAGTGGAAGCTGTCGCGATCGACGATGTCCTTCGGGTTGTCGATGTAGTGTTGGGCATTCTCCACCAGTGCGGCGTTGGCCTCGTCCAGCATCTCGCCCAGATAGAGGCACCGGGCCGCGAACTCGACGATCGAATAGGAGTAGGCGCGGGTGTAGTTGCCGCGGCCCGCCCCCAACGGCGGCTTCTTCGCCGCCCGCACCAGCGGCTTGCCCGCCTCGGCCTTGAAGAACGCGTCCACCCGCTGCTTGAAACCGGACGAAGCGGACTCTGGCCTTGGGGCGTCGCCGTGGGCTCGGTCGGCCAGCGTCATCACCGCAAGAATCGAGGTGACGACGGCGGCAATGGCGATCGTTCGCATGACCCCTCCTGAAAGCCGGCGGAGGAAACTCGTTTGGACGTTCGAACGCCAGAGCGAATCGACACGACGCCGGCGCTGGAATCGCTGTCGAGGGACGGGAACTCTTGAGCTTTTTCGACGCCGAGACGGACCCTTTAGGATACGGCAGCCCGCGGCGACCCAAAAGCCGGCTCAGCCGCGCTTCCGTCGTCGGAGTGCCAGGAGCCCGCCCACGGCACCCGCACCGAGCAGCGCCAGCGTGGTTGGTTCGGGAACGACGACGAACGCGGCGGCGTCGATGCGTCGGTAATTGGCGGCGGGAGGGGTGTCGGTGGACAATGTCCACTCGTACGTATTCAGGCCCGCAGTCGCGTTTTGTTGGTACGCTGCGGCGGCCCGCGCTGAGCCAATATCAGTATCAGTGTAGATCACCGTCGGATTCGGCGAATTGACCGTGATGGAACCAGATGTGTTATTCCCGTTGAAGTTGACCACATTGAAGGTTTCAGTCGTGGTCGTGAGGCTCACGGTGTTGGACTGTGAGGCCGATGTTCCGGTGGTTGCGAGAGCGATCGATTCCCCGACGCCAAGACTTCCGTCGATCGAGACCCAACCGGCTGCGAAACCGTTGCGCGTGCCGTATCCGCTCATGTTGACCACGACGTTCGTCCCGCTGATCCCGGGCGTGGCCAGATCGAGATACCAGATGGCGGAATTGACTAGGTTCCCAACCGCGAAGTTCATTCCCACACCGCCGTAGGTCACGGTCATTGGGGGGCTCGTTAGGCCACCCAATTCGGATGACGTCAACACGATCAGCATGTCGGCACCTGCACCAACCGTCACCGACTGAGTCACCGTGGCCCCTGGGGCACTCCCACCAAAGAATCCGTCGTTGACCGCCACGATCGTGGCCTGTGCCGAATCAGCCAGGATCGCCGCGACCACAGTTGCCGCGATAGCCAGAAATCGGTGTGACGTTCGTGTAGGCATCTCGACCTCCGGGGAGTGAGCCCAGCGGGGCCCACCAAGAAAACGATCACTCCTTCAGAACTCACGCTTGCTGCCAGGCGTCTCCCGCCGAACAGTCTCTCTCCACCGGAAGATTTTATGGAGATGCTCACACCGATCAATCGCGATAAACGCTAATTTGTCGGGATTTGCGCACGGATGGTACGCTTGGTTCGATGCCCCGCCCGAAGCGTATCTATCGCGTTGCCGTCGTCTCCCCGGTTCGGACGGACAGCAGCTACGGCGCGTTTCTCGGAGTGCTGGATCACAAGGAGCGGGCTCCGCACTGGCAGCTTGTCGGCGAGGCCCATAGTCCGATTGCGTCGCTCGACGAGATCGACCTCGGCGGTGTGGACGGCCTGATCGGATTCTTCCGGGATCGACGTTCGGTGGATGTCGTGACCAGGGCCGGGGTCGCGGCGGTGAACTATTCCAATGCCGTGGGCGACATCCCCCTGCCCCGCGTCGGGCACGATGACCTCGCGATCGGCCGTATGGGCGCCCGGCACCTGCTCGAGCGGGGCTTCTCCAGGTTTGCCTTTCTGGCTGTTGACGGCATGTGGTACGCACAGCGGCGGCTCGAAGGATTTTTGAGCGTGATCGAAGGGGAGGCCCGGCGGCGTTGCGACGTGCTCGACGGGCTCCCGGAGATGCCAGATCGGCGGAACCGTCTCGGGAAATGGCTGGCGCGGCTGCCCAAGCCGGTCGCCGTGATGGCCTGTAGCGACTCATGGGCCTGCCAGACGATCGATGCCGCCGGAAAACTCGGGCTGCGGGTGCCGCATGACGTGGCTGTCTTGGGGGTCGACAACGACCGGTGGCTGACACAGATCATGCCTGTGCCGATGTCGAGCATCGAGGTCGACTGGCGGGCGATCGGCCGCATTGCCGCGGAGATGCTCGATGGTGTGCTGGCGGGGAAACGGCAGCAGCCGAAGTGGATTCCGCCCGTGGGCGTCGCCGTCCGCGGCAGCACAGATGTCGTCGTGGCGGAGGACCCGGTGGTCCGCAAGGCCCTCGAGTACATCCGCGAACACTGCGCCGGGCCCATCACGGTGGAAGACGTCTTGGAAGCGACGGGCATCGCGCGACGAACCCTGGAAACCCGTCTGAAGCGAGCGATCGGCCAGACACCCTACGCCGCGATCTGTAGCGCTCGAGTGGAACGGGCCAAGGTCATGCTGGCGAGGTCCGATGCGCCGATTGCGGCGGTCGCCCGCGACTGTGGTTTCCGGGCGGATCAGTTCTTCAGCATCTTCAAAAAGCTGACCGGCACCACGCCGGGCCGGTACCGGGCGCGATGACGTAGACTTCGTGAACGGTCGCGTCAGCGAAGGCGCCGTTGACCGCCCTATCCTCGTATCCCCGGCGAGACTTGAGCAACAGAAGGAGCAACAGAGGGCTGGCCAAGATCATCGTGCCCGGCTCGGGGACGGCGACGCTGTTCAGCGTCCACGAGAGCGTCACCTGATCCACGAGCGTGTCATCGATGAAAGCCAGGTTGAGTTGGCCGTCGTAGAGCAGCGCCAGGTCGGCCTCGGTGAACTGATACGCCAGCGTCATGAGGCCGCCGCCGGTTTCAAACCCGGTCAGGGTGTTGAGCAATCGCACGTTGTCCACGCTGTCGAGCCGCATGGTGTCGTTTTCATAGCCGCTCAGCCCTTGGATCTCGATGGTGAGGACGGCTGACTCCAGCTGGGCTGGATCGATCGGCTCGAAGAAGAACGTCATCGCGCGGGCTTCGTTGATCCCGCCCTCGTCGAGGCCGAGGTTGCGATCAAAGTTGGGTGAAAGTGCCTGAATGGCGGCGAAGAAGGCCGCGTCAACGGGTGGGTTGTCGTCTGGGCTGGACGCGCTGTAGGTCGTGTTGGCGTCGCCGTAGGTGATCGACATGGCCTGGAGCAGCGCAATGGTGCCGTCGATGGCGAGGTCGTCGGTTTTCCACGTCAGCCCCGTGCCCGCGGTCGGCAGCGTGATGCTGGCGAAGCTGCCCGTGATCGTGTCGGCCTCAAACAGTTGATACACGCCGGCGAGCGTCGGTGTATCACGGATGGAGTTGATCAGCAGCTCGCCGCCGAGTTGCAGCGTGCCGTTGACGATCAGACGGTCGAAGACATTGTGGTGGCCGTCCACATCGATCTGCAGCACGCCAGTCGGGCCGATGGTGTAGGTCAGCGGGCCGGCGTCGTTGGAGCTGAACTCGGTCACGCCCACCATCTCACGGTAGCCGGGGCTGAACACGGCGCTCGTCAGCGTCGTCGTGCTGTTGATCGCGATCTGCTGCGTGTCGGCGACCGGGTTGTAGTTGAAATCGAGATCGAACGAGTTGCCCTGGAGGTCGGTGAAGGTCACGGCCGTCGCGCCGTAGTCGGCGTTGAGGTAAGGGCTGTCGTAAACCTTGCTCGGCGTCAGGTCGACCGTATGACCGCCCACCTGTGGGAGCGTGGCGTTGTCGAAAAGCTTGATCGATGTGCCCGGGTTATACGTCACCGCGCCACCTGCATAGGTCAGCGTGTTGTCGCGAACGTCGGCCGTAAACGCGGCCAGATCGACGTAGTCGCTGGCCAGGCCCATCTGCAGGACGACCACGGCATTGGGGCTCGTGAACTGGATGTAGTCGCCGTTGCCGAGGTCACTCGACGGGTCCCCCACCGTGTGGGCCGCGGTGCCGGTGGGCAGGACGCCTTTGAGGGCAAAGAAGGAGCCGCTGGTGTCGGTGCCGAAGAACCAGCCGTCGGGTTCCTGCGAGTATGTAAAGTCGCTCGAGATGTAGACCCGCGGCGCCTCGGCGGTGTTCTTGCCAAACTGCCGCCGCACGAGCATCGCGTCGCCGTGACCGATGCCTTGGAGCTCATCAATCCCGGTGGTGGCCCCGGAGAGGTTCACAATCAGCCGGCTGTCCCGCGAGGCGTCGGTGATGGCCCCCATCGCACGGGCCTGTCCGCTGATGGCCATGTAGCTCTTGCTTTCATCAATGGTGGCCCAGCCCAGCGTGTATTCGGACGTGACGCGGGTGGACCGCATCATCGACGACTGTCCGGTTCCGGCGTCGTAGACGAACTCGCCGTGCTCGGTCGTCCGCGTGCCTTCGCCCATGCGGCTGGTGTTGTAGGTGTAGGTACCACGGGCGTCATCATTCGACATCATGTCGATGATCTCCTCCCGGAGGCGGTAGTCGGTGTGCAGCATGCCGCCGAGGATGCGGCCGAGCTGCGCACCCGTGGGCAACTCAGACAAACCAGCTTCGGGCAGGCCGACAAAGGGATAGATGTACTGCACGCTGCGTTCGTTGCCGGCGTTGAGCACGCGGTTCTTGGCGGCGCGTGACTTGGCCCCGCCACGGATGCCCTCGGTAGACTCCATCGCGATGTCGGCAAAGTGCAGATCGATGGAGGTCCGCGCGACTTCCCTGAGGCGGCTGTCCTCAGCGCTTTGGGCGATGTGGAAAGCCGCGTTCATATAGACGGACTGATAGACCGGTGAGGCGACCTCCACAGAGCCGCCTTTGCCCGCACGATTCTGGAAGTAGTCCAGTAGGTTGGTGGTCCACTTGCCGTATCGCTGCTCGGCCGTGTCTCCGCCGACGAAGGTGTGGTTGGCGTAGGCCGGGTCGTCCTTGACGATCTGCGCGGTGCTCCAGGCAACAGCGCGGACGTGCAGGTCGTGGTTGCCGCTCTCGAAGATACGGTTGCGGTCACCCGCGTGGACCGACGGCCGATCGTCGGTGTCGATGTTGTCGCTGAAGTTGACCAGAAAAGCCTTGGCCTTGGCCTGATTGCTCGCCGACAGGTGTTGTTTGAGATTGGAGTCGGTCACCATCGACGCGAGCGACGGGAGCTCCCAGTAGCCCGACACCGTGGCGAGGTCCTGGCCCTGTCGTCCATCCCAGTAGGTTGCGTTGTTCAGGACCTGGCCGAGCGCGGTGTTGAGCGCGGCGATGTCGGCCGAGTCTTTGTTCAGGGCAAAGCCGGTGTAGACCAGGTTGATCGTGCGGCCGATGTCCGTGCCCACGTCACTGCTGTTGCGGAACGTGTCGTAGAAGTTGTTGAGGTACTCGCCCTGTCGGTCGGCGACGGCGTCGGCAGAGGCGACGGTGTTGCCGACGAGCATGGTCGCGGCCGCGACGGTCAGAACCCAGCCACAGGATAGATGTGAAATGAGTTTCATTGGACCAAGGGTCAAGGAATGGCGGCCCGCGGCGATCGAGAAACAGGCTCAGCCGCACCGTCGTCGCACTGCCCGGTGATTGCCACCGAACCAATCTTTCACTCACAAAATCCTAAGAAATCGTTCACGCCGATCAATCGCGATAAACGCTAATTGGTCGGGATTTGCGCAGGGATCGTGCGCGCTCGGATGCCACGCACGGCTTGTTCCGGGGCAGGCGATCCGTGGGTATCGTGACCCCGGGGGGCGCGGCGGTGGACTATGGCAATACGGCCTTGCCGCGAACTGCCGTCTTATGTGACTGCCGGTTTCGGAGCTGCTTCAAACAGTGCGATGCTCGCTGTAAAGCCGTGGAGGAACGTGCGGTCACCAATAGGGCCGATCTCGCCCTGCGCGAAAAAGCCAGCGGCCGGCAGTGGCCCAAGGCAGTCCTGGAGACACCGCGCGTCGTGGCTCGGCTCGGCGAAGAGGCGTGACCCGCGGCCGTTGCACGTAAAGACGAGGGCGCCCGCAGGCCGCGGGTGCCCATTCTCGTTATTCAAAAGCTCGCGGAGATCCTCGTCGGCGCTCGACGCATCGCGAACGTGAAATTGGACGGTCTGCCCCGTCCGCACGAGGTCGCCCACGGCGATCACGCCCGAGTCGGGATCGGCACCCACCACGTTTCGCACGAGAAAATCACCGCGCCGAAACGTGTCGCGATACTCACTCGCCGCGCGGCCAAGATGGAGTGACGACCGCACAAGCTCGCGATCGATCTCATCGAGATCACCATACAGCTCGCGAAGCCGCTCCAAGGCTGGACGGCCGCCGAGCTCCACGATGAGGTTCTCGCGGGCCTTGGTGACGACCAGCGGCCGACCGACCGGACGGCATCCCTGCGACACGACCGGCCGCACGCGAACACCACCGCCGATGACAAGCCCAACCGCGCCAGCGTCATACGTTCGCGGTGCCGCGACGAGCGTGTTGCTCCCAGGCTGATCACCGCCGCTCGCCATGCCGCCGACGATCGGAACACCAGGGTGCTCGTCCTCCATGCGGCGAACGAAGGCATCGACCGGAAACGAGAACGGATCAGCGAGCAGCACGATCGCGGCACCAGCGGGCCACTCGCCCGAGAGCGCCGGCGACCAGCCGGCAAAAAATCCGCCATCGGGTGTCTGGCGGTATTCGAGCGCGAGCGGCTCGATCGAGGCCCCCGGCAGCCGCGCGAGCCACACCACCACCGCTGGACCGTTCTCGTATTCGCGGTCACCCGCGAGGACGCCCTCGG
>JBGTGN010000198.1:0-11905 GCA_041746715.1 Pirellulales bacterium
AGGACTCTCGCCAAGCCTTCCGGCGCTCGGAAATGTAGATGGGCGGCGGCAAGTCGCCCTGCGGCGTCGGCCATCCGCACGCTCAGTGCCAGCGGAACCGGAGGCTCGGCGTCAGGCTTGGCCTCGGCGGTCGTGGCACCCTTCGTCGGGGGTTTGGGAGGGGGCTTCCGCCGCGATCGCGTGGGTGTCTTCTCTGTGCGTCCCGCCATCGAGACCGCCTTGGCTAGCGGCTCGATGGCGGCTGAAGCATCGTCGAGGGTGATCAGGATGTCGCCGGCGAGAAGGAGCCCATCCACGGCGGCATCTGCCCCGGCTGCAGGCGCCGTAATCAAGGCCCGGATCGTCTGGCTAAACCAATCGGGGAGCGCATCGGCGTGGCCTTGTCGAAGGCTCACCAAGAGTTGGCGGAGCTGGGTCGCGGCCGCCGCCGCGGTTGAGGCGCTGGCCCGCTGGCCCACGGCAGCCGTTGCTCTGCCGCCTGTGGAATCGCTCGAGTCGATGGTCGCTTTGGCGCTCCGGAAGCGGTTGGCCGCCAACTGAAGGTCAGCCAGAAGCAGTTGCCGTGAGGCAGTCGAATCTGAGGCGGTGGTCGATGCCTTTCGGAGAACGGCTATGCCGTCGTCCGCTCGGCCGGCCAATCCCATGAGCCCAGCGAGATGCGTCAAGGCTTCGGCAGCCCTGGAGCTACCAGCATCAAAGCCGGCCGCGTATCCCTCAACGATACGTTGTTCCTGCGCGATCGCCCGATCGAACTGGCCAAAGGCTTCGAACTGGCGCGCAGCCTTCTCGCGAACTTCGAGCGTCGTGGGATTCTTTGATCCCAGCAGCGTGTCCATCGCTGCCACGGCTGCGCCGAGGAGATCGTAGACCTGCCGCACCTCGTCACTCTGTGGCCCAAATCCCTTGTCGAGAAGCGGAAGACCGCTGACGGCCGCATCGATCGCCCCGCGGGTTCGTTTTCCGCCCATCCGTACCTTGGCAAGCGTGAGAAAACTCTTCCCAAGCAGGGGAGCCTCGTTCACCATCCCTGCGGTCACAAGGGCTTCCCGCGAGGCAATTGTCTTTCCAAGAAGGGCCTCCGCGGTTTCAAATTCACTCTGGTCGAGAAGGATCTCGGCGGCGAGGTCGTTTACAAGGAGCACCTTCGGCGTTTCTTCCCCCTCGACCTTCCGAACCTCGCGGCTCTCGTTTCGAAGCACATCGAGGGCTTCCTCGAACTTCCCGACAGCCCGTAGGGCAGCAGCCTTCTCGATGCCTGGCACCGGGTCGTACGTCGGGACGGCCGGCTTCGCGGTTGGCCGTGGTTTCGCTGGCGGTGGGGCCTTGGCGGCCGCCGCCGTCCCCAGCAGGGCCAGAAGCACGCCGAGGGGGGCCGTGGCCCGCCAAAAACATCGGCTGGACGACCTGTCCCCCATGCTCTTCTCGGGCATTTGGCTCCTCCTGCGGCTCGAGACATCCCTACAACCACTTGCAATTATGACGGCAGCGTGTAGATTTGCTACCCGGGGAGTGGGGTGCAACAACTTTATTCCCAGGGGAACGTTTACTCTGATGGTTGATTTGGTCGGTTTGTTTTTTCTCTTTTCTTTTCTTTTTTCTCTTCTCTTCTCTTCTAGGAGTTCGAAACCATGTTTGCCCCATCTCGGCCTCGACGCGGCTTCACGCTCGTCGAGCTTCTCGTGGTGATTGGGATTATCGGAACGCTGGTCGCATTGCTGCTTCCCGCGCTTTCCTCGGCACGTGCGGCTGCCAATTCGTCTGGCAGTGCGAATAACCTTTCCTCGTTTGGCCGTGGCTTTGAGGTGTATGCCTCGAGCAATGACGGTGCCTACTGCTCGGGTGCGTTTGATCATCTCCGTGATGGTGATATCCGTACCAATGGCTGGGTCGGCGACCTCATCGGCATCAAGGTTGCCACGCCAGGCAAGGGCCTCGACCCCGGTCACCGAAGCAAGGTAAGCGAGACGGTTGGTATCTACTCAGCCGCCCAGTTGCCAGCGGACGCTGCTGCTCGGTTTACGGCGGGCGCCGATGCCGGTCGCTGGGACACAGCCGTTGTGGCGGATGAGAACGCAGCGACTGGCGCATACTTCGCCGGCCGCGAAGGGCAGGATGCGTGGCAGGAAGGTTTCAACACCAACTACGCAACCACGTGGCACTTCAGCCGTGGTGACCCGGTTGCCACTGACGACTCGTCTGGTGTCTCGGGCCTTGGTGATGGTGACGGGCCGCTTTCTCAGAACTTCCTGAGTAGCAAGGTGAACACATCACCCGCTCGCATCGCCCTCATGGCTCCGGCTCGGCCGGTACCGATTGCCGACGCGCTCATTGCTGCTGAGGCAACAGCTTTGAACACATTCGTGGGACAGACCATTTCTCGAACGGGAGATCGGCTGCTCCAGACGATGACGGCGGGAATGATCGCGGATGCGTCTGCCCTCGCGAACGACCCCGATCCGAACGATGTCAATGACGTGGTGCATGATCTCGTGGCGATCTTCCCGTTCCATCAGCCGAAGAACTCGGACGGAACAGGCGGCTTCGCCCCGACGCTTTTTGCTGACTGGCACGTTGAAAAGGTGGCCGACACCGTCGACGCCGCTGCTGGTACTGTTCCAGGCGATGGATTCATCGGATCCAACGGTACCGATGCGCTGACCGATGAAGCGTATGAGGAAGCCGCGAATTTGATGTGGATCAAGATGCTGCGAGTGCGGGTGCAGTAAGCCTTTGCTCACCGAACGAGCATGATGTTTTCGAGGCGGCCACCCTTCGGGGTGGCCGCTTTTTTTGTGCGACACTCGTTGGTGTGCCGCCTGGCTCATCCGACGTCCCGACTCTGAAACATCGCTACCGCTAGGCTCAAAAAGACCACGATCATGCAGCCGGCGTAGAGGCTGACCGAGCCGACGTGGCCGAGCGACACATCTGTGCCCTGGGTAAGGGCATCGGCCGTCCAGAAAAACTGCATGTTCGGGATGCCGGCATAGAGTGGCCAGGCAAGGCCGCGCACCCAGGCAGGAGTCGGTGTGGTGCCGGCAACGACCGTGCCCAGAAAATACTCGCTCACAAGCCCTGCCAGCAGCACGCAGGCACATGCAAGAAGCGTCATCACGCTGCCGAGTCGCGTGGAGACGGCAATCGCCACCGCCGCCAGCACGAGGGCAGCTTCAAACACGAGGGCCACGGCAATCATTAACTGGCCATCGAAGTCCGCCAGCGGGCTCTTCTGGAGCTGCCACTCTCGACTGACGCATGAGACGATGCCTACTGCCAGGGTGATTGTCACGGCCTGGGCGATGGCAAAGGTGCTGCCGAAGGGGCGCCCGCGGAGGTAGTTGGCGGTTCCTGCGATTCCTACCGCGGCGAGGACCGCAAGCAGGCCAAACACGATCACGGGGCCATCAAAGCCGGTGGCGTCTTGATCGCTCGAGGGAACCCGGTGTCGCACGGTGAGCAGAAACACCGCGGCGAGAGACCAGAGTCCGAGGATAAGGGCCGCGGCGACGCCGAGATATTTTCCGATGACCAGGGCCGGGCGGGGCAGGGGCTTGCTCACGACGGTGAGCACGGTTCGATTTTCAATCTCACGGGTGAGCACGGTGGTGGCGGTCGTCGCCGCCAGGAGGAGGCCGCCGAGCAGCAGCGTGCTGAGGCCGAGGTCGATCAGGATCTTGTTGTCGTCTTCAAACGTGAAGGCGGCGAGATTTAGATTCAAGACCAGGGCCAGCATGCCACCCAGCAGGAGGACGGCAAACACCGGCTGCCGGATCGATTCCAGGAAGGCGTGGCGGGCGATCGTGAGCATCGCGACATGGTACACTCCGACGGCTCACGCGGAGTGGTCACCAGGGAATGCCATGGATACCGTGCAGGAAATCGACGTCGCGTGCGTCGGTGTCTCGAAATGGTTTCGTGATTTCTGGATGCGGCCCCGGGTGCGGGCCGTTGAGTCGCTCGACCTCGAGATCCGGCGGGGCCAGATCTTCGGTCTGCTCGGCCCGAACGGGTCGGGGAAGAGCACGACCATCAAGATGATCCTGGGGCTCGTCTCCCCAACCCGCGGTCGCATCGCCGTCCTGGGCCGCCGTCCCCGCCACGTGGCCACGAAGCGGCACATCGGCTATCTGCCTGAGGAGAGCTATCTCCATGGATTTCTCTCGGCAAGAGAGACGCTCGACTTCTACGGCCGGCTGTTTCGGCTCTCTGCAAATGTTCGTCGCGAGCGGATCGATCGGCTCCTCGCGATGGTTGGCCTCGATGCGGTCGGTGATCGACCGGTGCGGGAGTTTTCCAAAGGCATGCAGCGACGGGTGGGGCTGGCCCAGAGTCTCATCAACGACCCGCAGCTTCTCATTCTTGATGAGCCAACCAGCGGCATGGATCCGGTCGGGGCCTGGCAGATCCGCGATCTCATCCGTGAGCTGGGCCAACGGGGAAAGACCATTCTGCTCTGTACGCACCAGCTTTCGGATGTCGAGGATCTGTGTGATCAGGTCGCGATCATGTTTGGCGGTCGGATCCGAGCCCAGGGAACCTGCGACGAGCTCTTGGCGGGGGAGGAAGCTTCCCTGATCCGAACACCACCTCTCGAGCCCGACGTGGAGGCGGAAGTGCGGCAGGTCTTGGCCCGACACGGGGTCGGGCCGGTCTCGCTCGAGCGACCGAGGCGGCGGCTCGAGACACTCTTTCTTGAGGTCGTGGAGCGGGCCCGGGCCGAGGGGCTGACCACGAGTGGGGCCAAGAGTGGCGGGCCCGTACCCGGTTTCCTTCGGAGTGGCGATGGCGCCGGTCAGGCCACCACGGCAGAAGTCGCTGGTTCCCAGTCGCCGGTCGTCAACAAGACCCTTCTCGAGAGTCTCGTGCGGGATGCGTCTGATGCCACGAGATCGTAATCGCCGGGGGATCCCGCGCCGACGGTGGCTTCAGGCCGCGTTTGTCCTGGTGGCTGCCATCGTAGGGGCGATCGCGGTTCTCGGGCCTCCGGTGCCGCGGGCGGCCGCCGTGGGAGCCCTCACGATGGTCGGCGGTTTTTTGTTTGGCTCGTGGGCCCTTCGCCGGGTGCTGTCGATCCCCAATGGCATTCTTGGCACGGCCGGCGCTGTACTCGACGAGGCCGTTCGCATGCGGTCGACACTCATCCTGCTGGTGCTCTTGGTGGCCTGCGTGCCTATCCTCCCGCTGCTTCTCGATCCGTCGGAACGACTCACCTACCGCGTGCAGTTTCTCGTCATGTGGAACCTCGGCGGAGCCTTCCTCATCCTGAGCCTGCTGACGGTGTTTCTCGCCTGCGGAAGCGTCTGTGGCGACATTGCCTCGGGCCGGATCCACATGAGCCTCACCAAGCCACTCGATCGATGGGAGTATCTCGTTGGGAAGTGGCTTGGCATCGTTCTCTACAACCTGGTCTTGGTGGCCCTGGTGGGCATCGGTTCCTTCACGCTCGTGACCATGCTTGCGGCCGGGCCGGCAGCGGATGAGGCCGACCGCGACGCCGTCACACGGCAGGTGCTCGTGGCCAGACGGGCGGTGCCACCCACACGCGATGACCCAGACGCCTACTCGGCCGCGGTGGAGGCGGCGATCGGTCAGCGCATGAAGGACGATCCCGATGGATTTGGCGCTGACCCAGCCACTGCGAAGCGACGCATCCGCCGGGAGTTTGACCGCCAGTGGCATACGGTCACATCCGACATGGTGTCGACCTTTGTGTTTCGTGATCTTCGCACGAAGGGGGATGCCTCGGCCGAGATTCAACTCCAGATGGAGCCCCGGGCGCTCAATGTCGATATCGATTTCGCCGATGTCGCGTTTGCCATGTGGCTCAACGACCGGCCTTGGCCCGTTCGTGACGGGGAGGCTGAGGAGCAGAAGCTCCCAAGCCTCGCGCGCCATGTCTTCGAGATTCCTGCATCGATCGTCTCGGAGTCGGATGACCTCCGACTCCGCATTGCCAACCGAAACTTGATTCCGCGGGGTGAGACCCGTGCAACCTCGATCACCTTTCCTCCAGGCGATGGCCTCCAGGTCTTGGTTCGGACCGGAGGCTTCGAACTGAACTTCCTGAGGTGCATGGCCATCATGTGGTTCAAGCTGGCCGTGGTGGCCGCGGTCGGTGTGGCGGCCGGCGCGATGTTTGATCTTCCGTCGGCCGTGCTTGCGTCGCTGGTCATCCTTGCGGCAGCGGTCGGAAGCGACTTCTTTCGCGATGCCCTCGGGGTCTACAACGTCATGTCGGAAACCCCCTGGGGGCGGGCTGCCGAACGCATGTCGTACGCGGCCCAGTACGCCGTGGAAGGCCGCGGTTATGCCGCCTTTCGCATGCTTCTTGGGTTTCTGACCGACGCCCTCCTCTGGATCCTCCCGTCATTTTCCTCCGACGCGGCGATCACAAACCTCGCGACGGGCATTGTCATTCCCTGGTCGACGGTGGCCATCCGCCTCGTGCTCTTCGGGGTTGTCTATCCGGTTGCCTTCGGTTTCCTCGGGTGGTTCGTGCTCGACCGCCGAGACCTTGTTCGGAGCTCGTCCTGAGGTTCGCGATGAACGATCGGCTCGTCCAACTCATCGCGGTTTCCGTATGCGGCGCGGCTCTCGTCGCGGCCGGAACGCTTGCTGCCTCGATCGGCCGTGAGCGGCAGGAGAGCGAGCTTGTCATGTCACTGGATGACACCCGCGGCATGCCGCCGCATGTGGCGCTCGCGACCGCAGCCTTGGGAACGTTTCGTGGCCTGGCGGTCGATGCCCTCTGGATGCGGGCCGACCGCCTCCAGGACGCGGGGCACTACTTCGAGGCCCAGACCCTCAGCCAATGGATCACGTCGCTCCAGCCTCGATTTCCACGGGTCTGGGCGTTTCAGGCGTGGAACATGGCCTACAACATCTCGGTGACGACGAGGGTGCCCGAAGAGCGATGGATCTGGGTCAACCGGGGCATGGAGTTGCTCCGTTCGCGGGCGATCCCGCTCAACCCACGAGACCCCGACCTCCCGATGGAGCTCGGCTGGATCTACTTCCAGAAGATCGGCGGAAAATCCGACCGCGAGCACTGGTACTACAAGGCGAAGCTGGCCCGTGAGTTTCGCGAGCTGCTGGGTGACCTGACGGCCGGTGCGACCACGCAGCAGGCGATCGAGCGGTTTGAAGTGATCGCCAGCGCGGCGGATTCCCTCGAGGAGCTTCGCAAGGATCCGGCGGTGGCCGATGCGCTGGCCGTCATCGAGGCCCACGGGGCGGCGCCCGATGAGGCGTTTGTCCGCATGCTGGGGCGTGCCGCGCTCTATGGCGGGTCGATCGATGCGAGGATTCGGTCGGAATCGAACGTGCCCGAGGACGTAAACCTGCCGCTCCTCAACGCCCTGCGAGCCGACAAACGGCTCGCACGAGCCCTTCCGGCGATCGTGCGTCATCTCCAGAAGCGTGTGCTGGTCGAACGATACCGCATGCAGCCCGAGTTCATGCTCTTGCTCATGCGGAAGTATGGGCCCCTCGATTGGGCGCATCCCCATGCCCATGGCATGTATTGGTCTGAACAGGGGATTGCCATCGCCCGCACGAGCAGCCGTCGCGAAAAGATTAACGAGCTCACGCTCGTGCGGACGCGGCTCGGCAACATCCAGTATCTCATGCGAAGCGGTCGTGTCGAGTTTGAACCAGAGGCCAATCAGGTTGATTTCCTGCCCGACCCGAGGTTTATCGACGCCTACGAGCAGGGCATGCGGGATGCCATTGAGATGATCGAGTCAGACGCGGGCCTCTCTGCCGCCGAGTTTGGTCGGGCCACGGTCACGGATCTTCTCGGAGGCTACGAATCATTTCTCCGGCAGGCCACGGTCTTCGCCTATCTCTATGGAGACGAACGCAAGGCGGTCGAGTGCTTCGACAAGCTTCGCCAGATCGCCCGAGACTCCAAGCGAGGGGACGATCCTCTCTATGCCGGCGGCCTCGAGCAGTTCATGGCCATGAAGATGGCCGATGTGATGGAGATCGATCTCGCGAACCTCCGCCAGTTTCTCGACGCCATGATCCAGCGTGCGCTTCTCGTCGGGTTGGCCAACGGACGATCCGACACCTTTCATCGATTCGTGCGCATCGCCCAGAGTGTCTATGACCGCCAGTATGGGGCTGGCGCCCATGTGCCCGTGGAAGGACTCCTGCCTCCGTTTCCACGGATGGTGGAGACCTCGTTTGAAAACGTCATGCGGAAGGAGTCGATCTCGCTCCTCGTGCGGGCTCGTATCTGGGCCTGGGCGCCAGCCATCCTTCGGGAACAAGCCTGGCCGAAGATCGGTGAAACACTCACGCTTCAGGCCGAGGCCGCCGGCTTTGATCCCGCGAGGGCATTTCCTCCCCCACCAGGAGCAAAGCCGAAGGACGACAGGGATGTCGCTGCCCCGGAGCCCGAGCCGGCGGACGTTCCCTAGAGCACGTCTTCCCAGCCGCGGTTTTCGAGATTGGCCACGGCCTTTCGCACCTCTTCCTCCCGGCTTCGGTCTGCGACGAGCGTGGCATGGGGCGTATGCACCACGAGGAGGCCATCAAGCCCGAGCGTGACGACGAGATGGTCGCCGTCTGTGTGGACGATTGTGCCATGGGAGTCGATATCGAGGTGGCGGCCGACGAACGTATTTCCCGAAGCATCGGCACCCCGCTGCCGGGCCACCGCCGACCAGCCGCCGAGATCGTCCCATGAAAACGGGGCCTCGATCACCGCCACATCCTGGGCATGCTCGAGAACGGCATAGTCGATCGAGATTCCCTTGATCGCGGCAAACTCATGGGCGAAGACGGTATCCCGCTCGGGGGTGCCCCATGCCGCGGCGATCCGCGAGAGTCGCTCGAGACACTCGGGCTGCCGCTCGGCCAGCGCCGACAGGATCGTCGAGGCCTTCCAGACGAAGATGCCGGCATTCCAGAGATAGGTGCCTGCGGCAAGGTAGTCCGCCGCCACAGCGGCCGGCGGCTTCTCGCGAAAACTCGCGACGGTGTGCGCGGGGGCGTCACCCGGTGCGACAGGCAGGTGATCTCCCTGCTGGATGTAACCAAAGCTCTCTGCTGGGTACGTCGGGCGGACACCGAACGTGACGAGCCTGTTCGGCGATGCTGCCACGAGGTTCTCGGCCTGGCGGAGGGCGTCATGAAACTTCTCTCGCGGGTGAATCACATGGTCGGAAGGCATCACGGCCATCGTGGCATCGGGGTCGTCGCGGGAGACAAGCAAGGCCGCCAGGCCAATGCAGGGGGCCGTGTCTCGCTTGCATGGCTCTCCGACCAGGCCTGACTCTGGAAGGCTCGGGGCCTGTTGCCTGACGGCATCAAGAAGCCTCGCGGCCGTGACGACCATCGTTCGCTCTCCGGGCACGAGACCCTTGAGCCGCGCGAGTGTGTCCTCGAGGAGCGTGTGGTCGCCGGCGAGCGGCAGGAGTTGTTTGGGCAGCGCAGCCCGGCTGGCAGGCCAGAAGCGGGTGCCTGATCCGCCGGCCATCACAATCGCATGCAGCATGGTGTCATGTCCTTCCGTGGAGGGTCACACGGGCCATCCTCTGAGATGGCCGATTCATCCGCGAACCCATTTCCAAAAAACGAAGCATAGGAGCGGAAACCCCACGAAGATGACCCCGTAGGTGAAAACAGTCGTCCAGGAGCGGTGGGGCCAACGGGCCATGAGGGAATCATCCGTGCTCAGGAAGGGTATCGGGCGATGACATGCAC
Source organism: Pirellulales bacterium (assembly GCA_041746715.1). Lineage (GTDB taxonomy): Bacteria > Planctomycetota > Planctomycetia > Pirellulales > UBA1268 > QWPN01. The sequence goes on from JBGTGN010000198.1 coordinate 9,712, forward strand.
GGGGATCGCCAGAGGTTCTTCGGCGGGTTCCGACAGGCGGCACTCGACCCGCACGCCCCAGGGCACGACTTCCGCCGCCGACACGACGACCTCGACACTGTCGTCTTCGCTCGTGACATCGACCGCTGGCATGGCCACGAACGGAGGGCAGAACCCGAGGTGGCCGTGTCCCGTCCTGCTCCCGGTAGCAACGTCGATGAGGATGCGGCCGACGACATGGTCCACTCCATCGCTTGACTGAAATCGCTCGAGGCGTTGCCGCAGGCCAGGGGGCATACCAAGGGTGGCTTCCTGGCCGCGTTCCCGCTCCGCGAGACCAGGTGTTGGTGGGGCTGCTAGCCGCATCCTCCGAAGCGGGATCTCATCGTGCGACGTGGAGTCGGCTGGCCAACCTATGCCCCGCAGCGGAAGAAGTGCCGCGGTGCTCACGAGCCCCAGCGCAACCATGCCGGCGATCACGCTGCCGACAGGCGGCCCCGATGGAATCATGGCAGCCACCGCAAGGAACGCGCCGAGTCTTGCGAGGATGCCCGTCCACTGGCCGATCATGCCGGCGTGGATCGCGGTGTCGATCGCGGCGATGAGGGCCACGCCCGTAGCAGCGACGCCCCAGGTCATCGAGGGCGAAGGACCAGCGGTGAAGCCTCCGGAAACACGCCGCACGAAAACAACAAGGGCTCCGATCACCACGGCCATCGCGACGGCAGCGGTCATCGCCGATACGATGGCCACCATCGGGTCACCGACGGCGAGGTGGCGGCGGGGCATGGTGACCACGCCGCCCACTGGCTGTCGGGAGAGTGCTGCCATCATGGCGATTCGCCGTTAGGCCACGGCGCTCGCACCGGCCGCCTCGGCAAGTGCTGCGGCCTTGTCGGTCTTCTCCCAGCTAAACTCTTCGCGGCCGAAGTGGCCGCCGGCCGCCGTTTTCCGGAAAATTGGCCGCCGAAGATCGAGGTATTCGATGATGCCGCGTGGCGTGAGCGGGAATGTCTCTCGCACGAGTTCGCAGAGCCGCTCATCGTCGATCTTGCCCGTGCCTTCCGTATCGACATGAATACTCACCGGCTCGCTCACGCCGATCGCATACGCAAGTTGCACTTCGCAGCGGTCGGCGAGCCCGGAGGCTACGATGTTCTTGGCAACATGCCTGGCCATGTAGGCCGCCGAGCGATCGACCTTCGTCGGGTCCTTGCCAGAGAACGCGCCGCCGCCGTGACGGCCCCAGCCGCCGTACGTATCGACGATGATCTTGCGGCCAGTCAGGCCGCAGTCGCCGTGCGGGCCGCCCACCACGAACCGCCCCGTGGGGTTGATGTGGTAGGTGATATCGCTCGTGTCGAGATCCTTCGGTAGGAGGGGCTTGACGATCTTGTCGATGATGTACTTCTGGATCTCGTCGTTCGTGACATGCGGAGCATGCTGGGTGGAGACGACGATCGTGTCGATCCGCACGGGCTTTGGACCGTCATACTCGACGGTGACCTGGCTCTTCGAGTCGGGCCGGAGCCAGTCGACTTCCTTCTTCTTTCGAGCCTCAGTGAGCCGGTCGAGAATCCGGTGCGAAAGGGAAATCGGCAGCGGCATGAGCTCAGGCGTGTCGTTGCAGGCGTACCCAAACATGAGACCCTGGTCGCCAGCACCCACATCCTTGCCCGCGGCGGTATCTTCGTTCACGCCCTGGGCGATGTCTGGGCTCTGTTTGCCTACCGCAACGAGCACCGAGCAGGTATCGGCAGCAATCCCCATCTCATCATCGGTGTAGCCGACATCACGAATGACGTCACGGACAACCTGCTGGTAATCAATGACCCCCTTGGAGGTGATCTCACCGGCAATCACCGCAAGGCCGGTGGTCACCATCGTCTCGCAGGCAACGCGACTCGACGGATCCTGGGTGAGGTAAGCGTCAAGCACGCCATCGGAAATCTGGTCGGCCAGCTTGTCGGGATGGCCCATGGAAACGGATTCGCTGGTGAACAGATATTTGCCTTGTGCCACGGCGGAAGCCTCACTGGAGTAAGAGAAAATTCGGTCGGCGATCCGGTCGCCTGGAAGCAGAGGATTATGCGGGATCACGGCATGAATCGGCAACCGTCCCTGGGAGCAGCCCGAGGATGAGGCGGGCGGTGGCGGCCGTGGCGCCTCGGGCGCCCGCCACGAGAGCCGTGGCCCGTGCGCCCAGGGAGGTGGC
>JBGTGN010000199.1:0-28401 GCA_041746715.1 Pirellulales bacterium
GCAGGCTCGGAAGCCCGGCGCCGTCGTGCCGACCAGCCAGGGAGACGAAGGGGCCGCGTCGTCCGTGATCGCGGCGACGGTGGCTCGTCGGCTCTCCCGCACCAGTCGAAGATCGTCGCGGCGACAGCTCACGACCGGTCCGCCGTCAAAAATATCGATCATGCCCGTCACACAAAAACCCTCGGCATCGAGGATGGCCAGCGCCGGTTTTGTGTCGGGGTGAACCTGGCCGATGATCGCCTGGGTCGCCGGTGGCAGGAGCGTGATATAGATCGGGTGCCGAGGCATGAGGTCGGCGATGAACCGCTTGTTGAGGATACTCAGGTGATCGGCCTTCGGGAAGTCGATCTCGTAGAAATGCTTCCCGACGGCATCCCAAAATTGGCTCCTGCCGGATTCGTCGATGACGCCCCGCATCTCGGCAATGACCACCTCGTCAAAACTTTTGGGGTGTTCGGCGATGAAGAGGAACCTCGCGAGGGAGAGCGTTCGTCCCGCGCCGCGGCCGCGAGCCTCGGGGTGGATGAACATGCTGCCGATCTCACAGGGGCCGTCGTGGTCCCGAACAAGGTGGAGCGTGGTGATGTCGCGGGAGACACCGAGTGTTTTTGATGTGTAGTGCTCCGTCTCGGTGCGAAACGAATAGAACGGTTCAAAGCCCCCGACCTTCGAGACGATTCCTGAGGTACCGAGGATTTTTCCGGTTCGGGTTTCCTCCATCACGAAGAGGTACGCTTCGCCGCGTGGCTCGGCATCGGCGATGCGGTCAAAACCCCGCTCGGAGTCACGGATCCGCTTCCGAAGGTAGTCAGGGTCTTTTGGGAGCGTGGTGAGGCCAAACGATGTGAGCCCGGCCAGTTCGAGGAGCTGGTCAAGGTCACCTGGTGTGACGGGGCGTATCACGAGCATGACGATGGTTCTCGATCGGGTGGCCACTCAAGCGAGCCGTCGGCGAGACGGGTAAGCAGGATCGCAACGAGCGATGCCCGCTCCGCGAGGCTTTCGGTGACGAGGTATTCATCCGGGCTGTGGATACCGCCACCTCGCACGCCAAGCGTGTCGAGCGTGGGCAGGCCGGCCGCGGTGAGCTTGTTGCCATCGCACACGCCACCGGTGGCTCGTGTGGTGATCGCGAGGCCAAGGTCGCGGCCGCAGGTGGCCACATGATCGATGAGGAACTGTGTCGCGGCATCGAGTGGCTTCGGGGGGCAGTGGAATGCCCCGTGGAGCGTTGTCGAGAAACCTTCACGACGGTCGATGTCGTTGACAGCGTGTTCAAGCTGGCTCGTGAACCAGTCGGCGTCCTCCGCGGTGCTGGCCCGCGCGTTGAGTCGTAGCATGGCCAGGTCGGGCACCACATTGAATGCTTCGCCACCGTGGATCGCAGCGACATTGACGGTGACGTCGCGGCCGAGGTTCCCAATCGCCGTCAGCCGGGTGGCCAGCTCGGCGGCAGTCACCACGGCGTTGCGACCATCGGTGATGGCGCGGCCCGCATGGGCTGCCCGCCCATGGATCACAACACAATAATTACCGGAGCCTTTGCGAGCCGAGGCGAGTGTGCCCGCTTCGTCGAGGGCGGGCTCGAAGAGAAGGCCGAGGTCATTGCGGCCTGCCGCCTCCTCGAGCAGCGTGGCCGAGCTGGGCGACCCCAACTCCTCGTCGGCATTGAGAAAGATCTCCCACGACAGCGTCTCGCCTGCGCCGAAGTGCATCGCCGATTCGATCGCGGCGAGCATCACCGCAATGCCCCCCTTGGCATCGGTCACCCCTGGGCCGCGAAGTATTCGGTCTTCGTCAGCGAGTGCGATCCGTAGTGGCTCGCCGTGTGGCGGATAGACCGTGTCGTAGTGGATGCCCAGGAGAACCCGAAGTCGCTTTCGGGGCGCGACGTGGCGGATCGAGAGCACATCCCCGAGAGGCTGGATGACCTCACTTCCAAGATCGTCGATCCACGTGCGGGGCGGCACGGGCATGCGGCGAACCTCACCGAGCGCGCCGAAGGACAGGGTAAGGGCGTCGGCCATGCGACCGAGACCAGTGCGATCGAGGCTATACGAGCTGATCCCGGCCCAGTCGGTCACGAGGTCGAGAAGGCGGCCCTGTTGGCCGCGGAGCCACCCGACGATCTCGGCATCTTGCCCCATCATGACGCCACTTCCTTTGGGGGCATCATATGAGATCAGCGGGCACGGCGACGCTTTTGGAGCCCAGGACCTCCGGGAATTCGGTGGATCCGTGTGACCCTCGGACCGCTTTGTCAAGGCGCCGGAGGTTCACGACTCTCGGAAGGCCGAAGGCTCATACGTCGCCTCTCCGGGGAGGATCGCTCTTCTTGGTACGGCCGGCAGGCAGTGTTAAATGCATCACTGTTGCGATTGTGCCAGGGGCCGTCTATAAAGCAATGCTGTTGCACGTGTGCCCGGCACCTTTCTGGCGAGGTCATCATGAAACCCGTTGTCCGTGCCGTTCGCTCCGCGTTCACGATGGTGGAGTTGCTCGTCGTGATTGCGATCATCGCGACGCTCATCGGCCTTCTGCTCCCCGCGGTGCAGAGTGTGCGGGCTGCGGCCCGCAGGACGCAGTGCGCGAGCAATCTTCGGCAAGTGGGATTGGCGATTGGGATGTTTTGCGACACCCATCGCGGCCGGTTCCCCGACACATCGCATACGGGCGAGCTGGAAAAGTCGTGGATTTATACGGTGGCCCCGTTCATGGAGAGCGTCGATGCCATCCGTATTTGCCCGGATGATCCGAAAGGGCAGGAGCGGCTCGAGGCAAAGCTCACAAGCTACGTCATGAATGCCTATCTCACGACCGAGCCAACGACCCTTGCCGTGACCAATCGCGAGAAGCTGACGGCGACCTCCAAGACTGTCGTGACGTTTGAGCTCGCCGACCACAAGGCAGCCACGAACGACTCCGACCATGTTCATAACCACGCCTGGTTCACGACGCTCAATATCGCCAGACGACTCGTGATGACCCGCATCGAAGCCGACATCACGACCCACCGACATTCCGACGGAACCCATTTCCTCTACGCCGACTGGCACGTTGATCTCGTGCCTGAGGCAACGATCGCAGAATGGGCAGCGACGCAGAAAAAGAACGACAATTTCACGACGCCGAAGTGAAGTGGTTGGCCAAAAAGGGCCCCGGCTACTGGCTTTCATGCAAGCCGATTCTTTTTGCAACCGCATGTTGACAACGATTCTGGGGCTGCTACGATATGCAAGTGAGTTGCCTGTCGGCTGGCGTCGGCGGGGCTCTTGATTTGAGAAAAAGGGAGACACTTGCCATGCGTTCATTCATTCGACGAAGGAGTGGCGTGCTGTTGGCCGCGGCCGTTGCCATGCTGGTTGGGGGCAGTGCGAATCGTGGCGTCGCCCAGCACTTCGATGTCTTTGTCACGAGCCAGGATGGCAACCTCATCGTTGGTGGGTACGACGACGATTTGAGCACCGCGACGATCCCGGCCGATCAGATGCGCGTGTTCGAGGGGGAGGTGGTTGGCACAGGTGCCGTTCCGTATGAGAGCGAAGCCCCAGGTGAGCCCGGTTTTAGGGCAAGCAGTCAGGCCACGCTCGATAACGCCAGCTTGACCGACCCTGCCGGTGTGTACACGGCGCTCACAGCATCAACGCCTCTCGCGTTTAGCTTTATGCCAATGACGATCGGAACGGATACGCGGAATCTCTTTTTCTGGGATGGCGTGGGTGGCGTTTCATTCGCGCCGGTCGGGTCGAACGTGGCGCTGGACCTCACATTGCCTGGCGGGAGTGGCTGGACGGAGTCTATCGACGGCGAAGATGCAAGCATCATTGCCGGCAACACAATCCAAACAACGACAACAGCGGGCGCCGTTCACACTCATTTGTTCACCACGATCGCTGAGAGCTCCGGTGCTCCTGACCAGGGCTTCTATCTCTACTCACTCCAGTTGGAGATGACGGGTTTCACATCCAGTGATCCGCTCTACTTTGTGTACGGAGCGCTTGATCCGGACAACATGCAGTACGGCCAAACCCTGGAAGATTTCGAGGAATCGCACGAGCTCGCAGCGACGTGGGTGCAAGACAATCTCGTGGCTCCCGTGCCCGAGCCATCCACCTACGCGCTCCTCGTACTCGGGGCCGCCGCGATCCCGCTCGTACGACGCCGCCTTCGAGGGCGATAGTCGGCCAAGAAGGCCCGCGGGTGGGTATGAAAAATCGACCGGTTATGACCGACAAAGATGTGCGGTTCTCTCGGGGTTGAGCTTTTTTAGCCCGTCTCCCCCGCTCGCGAGAATCGTCATGATTGCTATCGCCAGGTCTCAAAAGTCGGCATGCAACCGCCTCTCCTCCGGTGCCACGAGCCTGTCTCCCACCAAGGCGGCTCAAAAAACGTCCCGTCGAGACTCGAGCGGCCTGGCGGCTCAGCGGGCCGAACTCAAGTCCCGCCGAGAATCCCTCTTTGCGTCAGCCATCGAGTACATCCCCTGTCCGGAGTTCCGGAAAGCCAATGCGGAGCACCTCGCGACCACGCCGCCTGCTTCGGCTGACGTGCCCCTCTCCCGGGCCGGAGGGCCATCCGCCTCCGGGGCCGGTCTCACGCCCTACATTGCGAGCCTCTATCAGTCGAGGCTTCTCGACAAAGACGAAGAGCAGTTTTATTTCCGACGGATGAACTGGCTGAAATTCAAGGCGTCGAAACTTCGCGCGAGCCTCAACCCGCGGCGAGCTTCACGCAAGCAAATCGAGAGCGTCGAGGGTCTCCTTGCCGAGGCCGAAACAGTGAAGGCAATTCTTATCACGTCCAACCTCAGGCTTGTGGTGTCGATCGCCAAGAAGTTTGTCGATGCGACCTGGGCGCTTGATGAGCTCGTGAGCGAGGGTAATCTCGCGCTCATGCGGTCGGTCGAGAAATTCAATTTTGCGTTGGGCAACCGGTTCAGCACCTACGCGACGTATGCGATCCAACGACACTTCTTTCGCCTCTCCGACAAGGGTCGGCTGTATCGCAAGCGGTTCGTGTATGACGAGGAGCCGCTTCGCGAACGGGCAGAGACGACCGTGAGCACCGAATACCGCTCTGCCGAACAGATCGCGGTGCTCCAGGAGGTCTTCGCCGATTTTCTTGCCGAGCTCGAGCCACGGGAACGCACGATCGTCGTCGCCCGCTTCGGGTTCGACGGCAAGTCGCCACGAACATTTCGGGAACTCGGAACCCAGATGGGTGTCTGCAAGGAGCGGATCCGCCAGATTCAGAGCCGAGCGATGGAAAAGCTCCGTGTTCTGGCGACCGACTCCAAACTGGAGCAGACGGTCGATAACTGGCTGTGAGGGCCCTCCGTTTTCTTTTGTTTGCGGGCTATAACATGTCCATCCGGAGACCCGATGGATATGCCGCCCCCACCTGTCATGCCTCCCCATGCCGTCGTCGAGTCCTGGCACGGGATCGACGTCGTTGATCCCTATCGTCACCTCGAAGACATGGCCGATCCGGCCGTGCAGACATGGGCACGTGGCCAGGCCGATCACGCCGAGCAGGTGCTTGGGAACCTGCCCGGTCGGGATCGTCTCCGTGGCAGGATCGATGAGTTGGCAGCCGGTGCGGCGCCATCCGTTGGAGCGATCGAGCGGCTTGCCGATGGAAGTCTCGTCTATTTCAAGCAACCTGCCGACGCGGATGTGGCCGTGGTGGTGCTGCGAGACGCGTCTGGCCACGAGCGGGTGATCCTCGACCCGGCCGCGCTTTCCAAGCCCACGTCGGGTGGGCACCTCTCCGTGGGTTTCTTTCGCGTGTCGCCAGACGGCAGCCGGCTCCTCTACAGCGTCGCGGCGTCAGGCTCCGAAGAGGAATCCCTCCGCGTGCGGGATATTGCGACAGGCCACGACCTCAACGTCATCATCGATCACGCCGAGACGGTCTATGCAAAGCCCTCATGGCTCCCCGGGACCACGTCGCTTGTCTCCTCCCACCGACAGCCGCCAGAACCTGGCGCACCGGCCGCCGCGGCCTACCGATATACCCAGGCCTTTCTCACCACACTTGCGCCCGAAGGCGAATGCGCCAGTCGTACGTGCGTTTTCGGCCAAGGGGCAGCCGGATCGCCTCCGCTCGAGGCCATGGACTTCCCAGCGGTGGTCGTGACGCCGGGCTCTGCGTGGGTGATCGGTCAGGTCAACCACGGCGACGAGGCTGATCTCTCGCTCTGGGCTCTTCCTCTCGCCGACCTCGGCACACCAACTGCCCAATGGCAGCCCGTGTGTACGCAGGCCGATCTCGTCACCGACTTCGCTGTCCATGGCGACGACATCTATCTGGTGACGGCCAAGGATGCGGCACGATCCAAGGTGCTTCGCACGTCGCTTGCGCACCCCGATCTCACGAGCGGCCAGACGATCGTGCCCGCGGGTGAAACCGTGGTCACGGGGGTCACTTCATCGAGTGATGCGCTCGCGGTGGCGGTCGAACAAGCCGCCGTGCGAGGGATCCTTCGGGTGCCCTACGATCGTCCGCAGGCCGCCGCCATGATCACCATGCCGCCAGACGAACCGTCCGCAATGATCGCCGCCGCCTCGGCCGACATGCCAGGTCTTTTCGTGCGGGGCGGGTCGTGGATTCGCACGGGTCGCATCCACGAGCTCGACCCAGCTACGGCGTCGCTGACCGACACTGGCCTCGTGACGATCGGCCCGTTCGACGCCCCTGACAACCTCGTGGCTACGGAGGTGCTCGTGGAAAGCCACGATGGCGTCGCCGTGCCGCTTTCGATCGTTCACCGAAAAGACCTTCGCCTGGATGGCACACACCCCGCGATCCTTTCGGGCTACGGCGCCTACGGCCACTCCTTGCCGATGCAGTTCACGGCGACCAACCAAGTCTGGCTCGAGCGGGGTGGCGTCGTGGCCACGGCCCACGTTCGCGGCGGTGGCACCTTCGGAAAGCCGTGGCACCACGACGGTCGTAAGACAACGAAGCCGAATACCTGGAAGGATTTTTTGGCGTGTGCGGAATACCTCTGCCGCGAGGGCTACACCTCACCCGACAAACTCGCCGCACGAGGTGGTAGCGCCGGCGGTATCCTCATCGGTCGGGCGATCACCGAGCGGCCCGATTGCTTTGTCGCCGCGAATATCGCCGTTGGCTGCACCGACATGATACGGTTTGAGACGACGCGAAACGGGCCGCCAAATATCCCTGAGTTTGGAACCCGTGACGACCCCGAGGAGTTTCGTGGCCTGCTTGCCATGAGCACACTGCACAACATTGTCGATGGCACGCCTTACCCGGCGGTGATTCTCACACACGGCATCAACGACCCGCGCGTGGAGCCCTGGCAGTCGTTCAAGACCACGGCACGTCTCCAAGCGGCCACCTCGAGCGGGCGACCTGTGCTTCTTCGCATTGACTATGAAGCGGGCCACGGCATCGGCTCGACCCGCTCGCAGCGGCATGCGGAGATGGCCGACGTGCAGGCGTTTTTTTTGTGGCAGTGTGGCGACCCGGAGTTTCAGCCGGCTGCTCCACCTGTGCAGAACCAGAAGCCCGCAACGCCATAAATCCGTGCCACGACCGGCGGTTTCGCCGCTGGAATCGGCTTGCGATCCTCCGGCTGCTTCTCTAGTCTCCCTGCCCCGCCGGGCTTTCCGGCGGACCCCCGAGGGAGATGCGGCGATGGCGAAGACGTCCCAGATGACGCTCCAAGAGATCGCGACGCTTGTGGGCGGTGAGATCATGCGCGGCGAGGCGTCCCTGCCAATCGGAGGTGCTGCCACGCTCGAGACAGCGACGGCCTGTGATGTGACGCTCGTCGATTCCAGCGACAAAATCCATCTCCTCGCCAAATCGGCCGCCGCAGCGGCGATCGTTCCGGCAGGTTCCGGACCACTCGACCGACCGTCAATCGAGGTGGCCGACGTGCATACCGGCTTTGCTTCAGTCATTGCGAGCTTCAGGCCACCACGTGAGGCCCCGCGCCGCGGCGTGAGTCTGCAGGCGTCGGTTGATCCCACCGCCCGGCTGGCCGAGGACGTCGAGGTTCAGGCCTTCGCCACGGTGGGGCCCGATTGCGAGATCGGATCGGGTGTCACAATCCACGCAGGCGCGCGGATCATGGCCGGCTGCCGCATCGCAGCCGCAGCCACGATCTTTCCCAACGCGGTCCTCTACGAGAACACCGTCGTGGGCGAGCGGTGTATCGTTCACGCCAATGCCGTGCTCGGTGCCTATGGCTTTGGCTACAAGGTCACCGAAGGCCGCTATGCCATCTCAGCACAGCTCGGCTGGGTCGAGCTTGGCGACGATGTCGAGGTGGGGGCTGGCACGACGATCGATCGCGGCACGTACGGTCCGACGCTCATCGGAAACGGTACCAAACTCGACAACCTCGTGATGATCGCCCACAACTGCCGGCTCGGTCGGCACAACATGATCTGCTCGCAGGTGGGCGTTGCGGGAAGCACGTCTACTGGCGACTGGGTCGTCATGGCCGGCCAGGTCGGTGTTCGCGACCATGTTCACATCGGTGACAGAGCTGTTCTCGGCGCGCGTTCGGGTGTCTCCTGTGACATCGAGCCAGGAAAGACGGTCCTCGGCGAGCCGGCGATCGATCTGCGTGAACGCAAGCTCCAGCTTGCAACGATCTCGAAGCTGCCAGAGATGAGAAAAGAGATGAAGCAGCTCGCATCAAGGGTTGAGTCTCTGGAGCAAGCGTCGGCCGGTCCCGACACGCTTTCCGACGCCGCCTGACGCCTCGATCTCTCTATGGAAGTCTGTCATCCACCTTCCGTACCGCCGTCGCTTGATGGCGAAATGATCGGCATCCTCGCCGGCTGGGGACGGTTTCCGATGGTCGTGGCCGAGGCCATTCGACGCCGCGGTGGCCGAACGGCGATCCTCTCGATCCGTGACCACGCCGATGCGGCCCTTGAAGCACTTGCCGACGCGGCCGGTGAAGTGGGCGTGGCTGAGGTCGGGCATGCGCTCGAGTTCTTCAGGCGGCATGGCGTTCGCCGGGTCACGATGGCGGGCAAGATCCACAAGGCAAAACTCTTTGGGCGCGCCGCGTGGCTGCGTCATCTCCCGGATTGGACGGGGCTCACAACGTTCTGGCCACACTTCGTGAGTCGGCGCCGCGACAACCGCGATGATTCGCTCCTGGGAGCGATCGCAAACGTCTTTGATGTTCGTGGCATTGCCATGTGCCCGGCAACCGACTTTGCCCCCGAGCTCCTTGCCGAAGAGGGTGTTCTTGCCGGAAGGCCGCTTTCATCGCGGCAGCTCGCCGACGTCGCCTTTGGATGGAAGCTCGCCAAGGAGCTTGGCCGGCTCGATATCGGCCAGACCGTCGTGGTGAAGAACCAGGCGCCGCTGGCGCTCGAGGCGATCGAAGGCACCGATGAATGCATCCACAGGGCGGGGCGGCTCTGCCCTGCCGGCGGAATGACGGTTGTGAAGGTGGCCAAGCCCCAACAGGATCTCCGATTCGACATGCCCACGGTCGGCATCGGCACGCTCGAATCGATCGTCGCTGCCGGGGCGCGGGTGCTGGCCATCGAGGCCGGCCGCACGATCCTGGTAGACCGTCCTCAGCTCGCTGAGTTTGCCCGGGCCAATGGCATCACGATCGTGAGCCTCTGCGACGCCAATGGCGACGCGGCGATCGATTCAGCCGCAGCCGCGTGACAGGGCCTATACTAAGAGCATGACTATCTCGCGTTTGTCGCTCGCGTCAGTCTTCATCGCGTGTGCCGCGTTCACTTGGACTGCCACGATCACCGTGTGGGCCCAGGACGCGACTGGTGCTGCGCCTCCTCCGCCAGCGTCGCCATCAAGGGCCCAGCCAGCGCCGCTGGCGATCGATATGGATGTCGATGCTGCGGCTGTGATCCCGCCGGCGGCGACGCATTACTTGGGCCGCGAGATTGCCCAGACGATGCACTACACGGGCGCTCCCTGGCTCGTTCGCGAGAGCCGCCAGCGAGAAGAAGACTGCCGGCTGCTCCTCGAGGCCCTAGCGATCAAGAAGGGACAGACGATTTGTGACCTCGGATGCGGCAATGGTTTTTACACGCTCGAGCTCGCCCGCCGCGTCGGGCATGATGGCATCGTGTATGCCGTCGATATCCAGCCCGAGATGCTCCGCATGCTCGCTCACCGCGCCGCGGAGGAGGGGCTCACGAACATCCGGCCAATCCTTGGAACCTTTGTCGATCCACGGCTCCCGAAAGGCGAGATCGATGTCGTCTTGTGTGTCGACGTGTACCACGAGTTTTCGCATCCTGAGCCGATGCTCGCCTGCATTCGCGAGAGCCTTGCCGAGGGAGGTCAGATAGTCCTCGCCGAGTTCCGCGCCGAGGATCCGGCGGTGCCCATCAAGCCGCTCCACAAGATGTCCAAGGCACAGATCCGGGCCGAGCTCGAGCCGGCTGGGTTTCGAGTGGCCCGGGAATTTGACCGCCTCCCCTGGCAGCATCTCGTTTTTTTTGGGGTGAATGAGGCCGTGCCCCCCGCGACTGCACCATGAAAAGGGGGTTTTTTCAGCCGTGTGAGAAATTGGTTTGCCGGTCTGCCCCACTGTTGCATCGGGTGGAAAACCCAACGATACTGTTAGATGTCAGGGCACTGGCTTACGGCCTCCATCTCGATGGGGCTCAGAATCACGAGGTTCCGCTCCATGTCTATCCGAGCAATGAGTTTTCGGGCGGCTGATTCCGCTGGCCGCAACCCGCGGGGCGGCTCACTCGATCCGGCCATCATTGCGGATGTGACGGCGCCGCCATGCGGCTCCGCGCAGATGGTCGATACGAATTGGGTGCTTGGATCCAATCCTGCTATGCGGCGGATCGCCAAGTCGATTGAGCGGGCAGCCGAAGTCGAATGCACAGTGCTTGTATGCGGCGAGACCGGCACCGGCAAGGAGCTCTGGGCGCGGCTCTTGCACCGCAGTGGCCCCCGTGGGAATAAGGCCTTTGTGCCGGTCAACTGCGCGGCCCTCACGCCGTCGCTCGCCGAGAGCCAGCTCTTCGGCCATGAGAAAGGTGCCTTTACCGGCGCGGCTGGTCGTGCGCTCGGCATCTTCCGTGCGGCAGAGGGAGGTGTGGTTTTTCTCGACGAGATCGGTGAGATGCCCCCTGAGCTCCAGCCAAAACTCCTTCGCGTTCTTCAGCAGCGGGAAGTGCTCCCCGTCGGCGCCAGTGAGCCTGTGCCGATCGACGTGCAGATCGTGGCAGCCACCAATCGCGATCTCGAGAAGGAAGTCGAGAAGGGCGCCTTTCGCGAGGATCTCTACTACCGTCTCAACATGATCGAGCTTCGGGTGCCGTCGCTTCGCGAGCGGCCCGAAGACATCCCGTCGTTCATTGAGTTCTTCTCCCAGAAGTTTGCTGACCGCTATCACCAGTCGGCGTGGGTTCCCTCCACTGACCAGCTTGCGGAGTTTTGCTCGTTCGAGTGGCCGGGCAATGTGCGTCAGCTCGAACATGTGATCGAGCAGGCGTATGTGCTTCAGACCGAGCCAGCGATCCCCGTTCGCAGTTCGGCTCGTGCGGCTGGTTCAGGTCGCCTGCCTTGCCTCGACCTCGCGAAGCTTCGAGAGCGGGCGATCCGTGAGGCGATCGAGGTCACCCGAGGCCACAAGGCCAATGCCGCGAAGCTCCTTGGTGTTCACGCCAACACGATGACCCGCTTGCTCAAGGAGCTCGACAGCGATGCTGCCGACAGGGAAGCCGAGTGACTTTCCTCCGCTTTGTCGGTCCGTACGTCAGTGGAGGCGGCAGGTGCCTTCGTCACACGTCCCTGCGATCCTGTAGCGATTGCGGGCGATGAAGCGATAGAGCCAATTCCACACCGGCAGACTGCATGGAAAGTGGAGTGGGACGGCCAGCGGCCAGAGGAGTGGAAGCCGCCGCGAGAGCATCCGCAGGGCTCGGACCCCGGCAAACACCCCACCCTCTCGGTCGATCGCGACCATTTCCCGCATGAGATCTTCCATCGGAATCTCAGGGAAGTCCTTGGCCACCCGCGGATCATGGAGTGAGAGAAACTCCAGGCGGCCCGTGAGGTCGAGCCGCCGGAGGACCGCGATCTGGCTCCGGCAGAACCGACACTTCCCGTCGTAGAGCACGACGTCGCGTTCGGGTTTTGTCGCTGTCGTGAGCACGTTTGTCATGGGAGCCAATTCTCACACGTGTCTCCTTCAAACCGTACGAGCGACCGTGAGGTAACGGTCAATATGGCGGGAAGGGGGCAGGGCCGGCACTAGCCAGACGTTTGGCTCGATGTCGCCGGGAGGTTGTAGAAGTGCAGGATCGTCGCGGCGCCCACCGAGAGGAGTGTCCATGGCATCCAATCGGGAGCCCGGAAGACCGACTCGCCTCCGCCCATGCCCATGACAACGGCCGAGTCGATGAGCAGCATCTCGACGCCGACCAGGCAGGCGAAGATACCCGAGGCGAGAAAAAAGCTCTTCCACATAGTGCAGGATGCCGGGGCATTGCCGGCTGAAAAGGGAAAGGGGTTCGCCATGGCTCGCCGGAGTGGCACGACGAGACGTGTCTGCGGGGAGCATCGGCAGACCAGTGGCAAAACTGGAAGGACTGGCCGTGTGTGCGGATTGTGACGACCCAGGTTCAGGTCATGCTCCGAGACATGCACGTCGCCTGCGAGCATCCTGTGCAGGTCGGTGTTCACCGGCTTTCGGCTCGTGGTCGCTCCGAGAGGCCCTTGTCAGGCATCGGCGGCGCCGGCCGCCGCATCATGACCGTCGGCGGCAATCGGTCGTGACGGACGTCGCTCGGTCGCTGTGCCAGGCACGATCTGAGGCGCGGCGGTGGACCCCTCGACGAGCCCACGCAGTTCCGACCCGTCGATTACCTCACACTCCATGAGCCGCTTCGTCACGGCTTCGAGGGCACTCCGACGCCCCGCGAGAATGGCTCGTACGCTCTCGATCGCGGCGTCGATGATCCGCCGCACCTCTTCGTCGATCTCGCGGGCGGTCTGCTCGCTGTGACTGCGGGCAGCGGGCAAGTCACCGCCGCCCGACGCCAGAAACGGTGATCGCGTGCTCTCGCGATAGTTCACGCGGCCGAGCCGGCTCATACCGTAGTCCATGACCATGGCACGAGCGAGATCGCTGGCCCGCTCGAGGTCATTCTGTGCCCCAGTCGAGACATCGGCATAGACCATCTCCTCCGCGATCGTGCCGGCGAGGAGCACCTGGATCCGGCTCTCGAGCTCACTCTGCGTGAGCAGGTAGCGATCGTCTTCGGGCCGCTGCATCGTGTAGCCCAGCGCCGCCAGGCCACGCGGGATGATCGACACCTTGTGAACGGGGTCGGTGTTGGGCAGCGAGAAGGCGACGAGCGCATGGGCCGATTCGTGGTAGGCCACACGTTTCTTTTCGTCTTCGTGGATCACCCGTTTCTTCTTCTCGAGCCCCGCCGTCACCCGCTCGACACCCTCGTTGAACTCCTCCATTCCAACAGACGACTTGTTGTTGCGGGCGGCAAGGAGGGCGGCCTCGTTGACGAGATTGGCAAGATCGGCACCGACAAAGCCAGACGTGATACGGGCAATTTGCTCAAGCTCAACCGCCGGGTTGAGTTTGACATGCGCCACATGCACCCGAAGGATCGCCTCGCGGCCACGGACATCGGGCCGATCAACAAGCACATGCCGGTCGAACCTGCCCGGTCGAAGGAGCGCCGGATCGAGCGTCTCAGGGCGGTTGGTGGCCGCGAGCACGATCACGCCTGAGTTACTCCCGAAGCCATCCATTTCGACAAGCAGGGCATTGAGGGTTTGCTCGCGTTCGTCATGGCCACCCACCACGCTCGTGCCACGGGTCTTGCCGAGGGCATCGAGCTCGTCAATGAAGATGATGCAGGGGGCCTTGGCCGTCGCCTGCTGGAACATGTCTCGCACCCGCGCGGCACCCACGCCCACGAACATCTCGACAAAGTCGCTTCCCGAAAGGCCAAAGAAGGGAACGCCCGCCTCGCCGGCAATCGCCTTGGCGAGAAGCGTCTTGCCGGTGCCCGGGGGGCCCACGAGCAAGACACCCTTGGGTATGTGGCCGCCGAGAACCTGATACTTCTCCGGGCTCCGCAGAAACTCGACAACCTCCCGCAACTCCTCCACGGCCTCGTCGATGCCAGCTACGTCGTCGAAGGTGATTCCGAGATCCTCCTGGGCATACATCTTGCCGCGGCTACGGCCGAACGCCATCGGGCTCCCAGCGCCCCCCAGCTTGCGGAGCATCAGATAGAAGAGAAGACCAAAGAGACCAGTGAGCACGAGCATAGGCATCCAGCTTCGCCACGGGCTCGGTGGATCCTCGTAGCGGAAGGGCACCTTGTGTTCGGTAAGAAGCTGCTTCAGCTCCGACTCGGAGGTCTCACTCGGAAGCTTGGCGGTACGAAACCGACGCATGATGCCGCTGCCAGCAGCCGAAGGGGCCTCGGTAGCCGGCGGTTCATCGGCTGGGTCAGTCTCGACCGCACGCTCTCGCACCTTGCCCGAAACTTCAAAGGCCCCGATCACGACGTCGCGGAGATCGCCGAACGCACCCGCTCGCGAAGGGTCGTCTCCGGGAGTGATGGTCACGAAGCGATCCTGACCCGCTCCGGCCGTGGCGCGAACAAGTTTCTGGAGATCGCTGTACGAGATTTTCAGCTCGGGCGTGGTGCCCACGAGACTGATCGCAAAGAGCCCGGCCACGCCGACGGCCAGGAGCGACCAGACGAGATTGCCACCCAGGGAGGGCTTCCGCTCGGTCGGCCGCCGGGCCGGCTCCCGCTTCTGGTCCCGCTTCTTGGACATGCCTGTCGTCCTGTGAGGAGTTCGATCAGGGTCCAAGCGAGAGGCCAGCACCCGAAACGAACCCAATCGTATGCCGAGACGATTCCGCCGACAAACGGCCTGAATCTCATCGGGATAGGAGATTTCGGGCGGCACATCCGTATTGGAACTTCCCCCGTCGTATCGACTAAACTATCTCGGTTTCGTCAGACCTTGGCACCAGCTCTCTATGCCCGTTTTCCCCGGTGATCCGACAGATGGGCATGGTCTGCCCTGGCCGGATGGCGCAGCCGAAGGGAAGGCGGCCGAAGGGAGAGGTTCCCCTGTACTCCGGGTCGCCGTCCTCGGCTCCACCGGCAGTATTGGCACGAACACCCTTGATGTCATTGCTGCTTCATCCGGCCGGCTGGTGCCGTTCCTGCTCGCGGCTCATTCGCGAGTCGGTTTGCTTCTCGAGCAGGCTCGGGCGCTTCGTCCGCAGTGGATCGTGGTGACTGATCCGGTCGCGGCCAGCGAGATCGGGCCTGGGGCGCTCCCGGAAGGCACGCGGCTGGCGACGGGCCCCGAAGCCCTCAACGAGCTTGTTGCAGACCCCACGATTGATCGTGTCGTGTCGGCGATCGTTGGTGCCGCCGGCCTCCGAAGCACCTGGGCTGCGGTGGAAGCAGGGAAGACCGTGGCGCTGGCCAACAAAGAGACGCTCGTCATGGCCGGTCCGCTCGTCATGCGGCGAGCCACCGAGACAGGGGCCAGGATCATTCCGGTCGATAGCGAACACTCCGCCATCCATCAGGCGCTCCAGTGTGGCCGGCCAGAGGAGGTTCGCCGGATCGTTCTCACGGCCAGTGGCGGGCCGTTTCGCACGCGTTCACGTGAATCGCTCGCTGCTGTCACGCCGGAAGAGGCGCTTCGGCATCCGACCTGGACGATGGGCCAGAAGATCACGATCGATTCCGCCACGATGATGAACAAGGCACTCGAACTCATCGAAGCCCGATGGCTTTTTGGGTTTCCCGCCGACAAGCTCGCAGTGGTCGTGCATCCGCAGTCGATCGTCCACTCGTTTGTGGAGTTTGTGGACGGCGCGGTGATCGCGCAGTTGAGCCCACCCGACATGCGGCTGCCGATTCAATACGCGCTACACTATCCAGAGCGATGCGACGGGCCGGCACGGCGGCTCGACTTCACCGCGACGATGCGACTCGACTTCGAGCCGCCTGACCTCGAGCGGTTTCCTGCGGTACGGCTCGGCCTCGAGGCAGCGGCCCGTGGTGGCACCGCCGGGGCCGTGCTCAACGCGGCCAATGAAGAGGCGGTTCGCGGGTTCTTGGCGGGTGAGCTGCGATTCACCGACATCGCCGAGATATGCGAGCGACTTTTGGACGAACATCTTTATCACGAGGCTCCTACGCTCGATGACGTCTGTCGTCTCGATGCATGGGCCAGGCAGGAGGTCTGCAAGTGGGCATGTGTATGACAGGTTCTGGGCTGCTGGCGGCAGCGACATGGTGGATCCTCCAGCCCTCGAGCTGGCTGGTGATTCTTCAGGTGGCCGGCGGCCTGGGATTCGTAATCTTTGTGCACGAACTCGGGCACTTCCTCGTGGCCAAGGCCTGCGGGGTGAAGTGCGAGAAGTTTTTCCTCGGCTTCGATGTCTGGGGGCTCAAGCTTCTCTCGTTCAAGTGGGGCGAGACGGAGTACGGCATTGGCGCGCTCCCGCTGGGCGGCTACGTCAAGATGCTCGGTCAGGATGACAATCCGGCAGCCGCCGCTGCTGAGGCCGAGCGAGCCCGAGCCGCGGGAGCGCTCTCGTCTGGCGATTTGCCCCCCGAGCCGACGGGCGGCCCGCATCCCGCCTGGGATCCGCGAAGCTATCCGGCCCAGAGTGTGCCAAAGCGTATGGCGATCATCTCGGCTGGTGTGATCATGAACGTGATCTTCGCGTTTCTCATGGCGTCGCTCGCCTACGGCCTGGGCGTGAACGAGTTGACCAGTACTCTTTCGAACGTCCGCTCGGGGGGCGCCGCGTGGCAGTCAGGCCTGCGAACCGGCGACGAGATCGTACAGATCGGCCATAGGGCCAATCCGATTTTTGATGACCTCAGATACGACGTGACTGTTGCCGATGCCACGAAGGGCATCGAGGTTACGGTGCGCAGGCCGGCCGATGACAATACGTGGACCGTCACGCTGCGGCCGGATACTTCCCTGGGGGCGCCCACGATCGGAGTCGGTGGCCCCGCGTCGCTGAAGCTGGTGCCCAGCTTCGGAGACGGCCTTCCGGGGGCCGCCGGCCGTGCCATGCCGCCGCTCAAGCCAGGGGACACGATTCGTTCGATTGATGGAGACGACGTCGCGACCTATGCGGAGTTGTTCGCCGCACTTTCTCGGAGGCCCGACGAGACCGTCACCCTCGGTGTCGATCGCACCACGAAGGAGTCTGACAAGACCTCGCAGATCGATATCACGCTGCCCCCGCAGAGGCGGCGCGGCGTCGGTGTGACCCTCACGGCCGGAGCCATCGCGGCGGTCCAGAAGGGCTCTCCAGCGATCGTCGCTGGTATCGAGCCAGGCGATGCCATTCGACTTGTCAACGGCGAGCCTGCCGGCGACCCGCTTACGCTCGATGACCGGCTGGCGGCACACGTGGGCGTATCGGTCACGTTGACGCTTGTCCACGCAGGCAAGCCGGACCGCGATGTGAAGGTCATGCCGCGGAGGGTCACATGGGACGACGACGAGATGACCGGCCTCGGCTGCCCCGAATCGATTTCATCCATCGGGGTAGCCATTCCCGTGCTGCCCACCGTGGTTGATGTCGCGCCCGGAAGTCCAGCAGATGCCGCTGGTATCAAGCCTGGTGATCGACTCGTCACGGCGTGGATCGTGGCCCCTGGGACGAAGGCTTCCGGCAAGGGGGCGACACTTTCCGAGGACGAGCCGAACTGGCCGGGAGTGATGGCCGCTATCCAGGCGTACCCGGAAGGCACGAAGCTTCGTCTGGACGTCGTGACCGGCGATCAGAAGCCGCGGCGCGTTGACGTCGAGACGGTTGACATCGACGGCCAGTTTGTCATCGATCGGTCTCTGGCTTTCGAGCCCGTCTATCGCTTTGTCCAGGCCGCCTCGACGGGCGAGGCCTTCCAGCGAGGCCTTCGCAAGACCAAGCAGTCCCTCACACTCGTCTACAGCTTCCTGGGAAAACTCACGAGCAACGAGATCAGCCCACGGTTGCTCGGCGGCCCGATCGAAATCGCTAAGCAGGCGGGAAAGTCGGCCGAGGAAGGGTTTGGCCGACTCTTGCTCTTCCTCACGATGCTTTCGGCGAATCTGGCCGTCGTGAACTTCCTGCCGATCCCCGTTCTTGATGGGGGGCACATGGTGTTTCTGCTGTATGAGCTCGTCTTCCGAAAGCCCCCGAGCGAAACCGTCGTTGCGGCGCTTTCCTACCTCGGGCTTGGGCTCATCCTGTCGCTCATGCTGTTCGTGTTCGGCCTCGACCTGGGACTGATCCCGCGACGATAGTTTCAGTGTGCCGGCGGGAACGCCACTACTGCCGGTCAACGCCGGTATCGAGCACCGCGAGGAACGCCTTCTGGGGGATATCGACGCTGCCGACGCTCTTCATCCGCTTCTTGCCTTCCTTCTGCTTGGCCCAGAGTTTCTTCTTGCGGGAGATGTCGCCGCCGTAGCACTTGGCTGTCACGTTCTTTCGCATGGCCGAGATCGTCTCGCGGGCGATGATCTTGGTGCCAATCGCCGCCTGGATCGCGATCTCAAACATGTGCCGGTCGATTTCACCCCGCAGCTTCTTGACGATCGCCCGGCCGCGGCGGTCAGCGTCACGACGGTCACAGATGATCGAAAGCGCATCGACCGGCTTGCCCCCGACGAGAATGTCGAGCCGCACGAGGTCGGCCTGAAAATACCCCACGAGCTCGTAGTCCATCGTGCCGTAGCCCCGCGTCACGCTCTTGAGCTTGTCGTGGAGGTCGTAGATCACCTCGCCAAGTGGCAGGTTGTAGGTGAGCATGGCGCGGGTGGGGGAAAGATATTCCGTCTTGAGGAATACGCCTCGACGGTCGGTGCAGAGCTGCATCACCGGCCCGATCTGCTCGACGGGCACGAGAAAATTCGTTCGCACGATCGGCTGCCGAAACTCCTCGATCTGGCCGGAGTTGGGAACATCCTGCGGGTTGGTGATGTTGATCGTCGTGCCGTCGGTTTTCAGAATCTGATAGGTGACGTTGGGTGCGGTTTGCACGAGGTCGAGATCGGCCTCCTGCTCGAGCCGCTGCTGGATGATCTCCATGTGAAGCAGTCCGAGAAAACCACAGCGAAACCCGAATCCGAGTGCCTCGCTGCTTTCCGGCGCGTATTCAAACGACGGGTCGTTGATCGCGAGCTTCTCGAGCGCGTCCCGGAGCTCTTCAAAATTCTCTCCGTCGCTGGGATAGAGGCCGCAGTACACCATCCGCTGCGGCGGCTTGTAGCCGGGCAGTGCCGGCGCTGCGGTGTCACCCGGGATCGTCACCGTATCGCCAACGTGGACTTCCTTGACGTCCTTAATGTTGCAGACAAGATAGCCAACCTGGCCCGCGACGAGCTCGTCGCAGGCCCGTCGCTGGGGCACGAACTGGCCAAGCTCAAGCACCTCGTACGTTGTGCCCATGCGGAGGAATCGAATCTTTTGGCCCTTCTTTACCGTACCATCGAGAAGTCGCACATACGTGATCGCGCCACGGTAGCTGTCGTAGTGGCTGTCAAAAATCATCGCCTGGAGCACTGCATCGGGATTGCCCGTAGGGGGCGGAATCCGCTCGATGATCGCAGCGAGAAGATCATCGATGCCGAGGCCCGTCTTGGCGCTCACCTTGAGCACCTCTGAGGATTCGATGGCCAGGCTCTGCTCCATCTCCTCGAGTACCTCATCGATCCTCGCGTGGACAAGATCGACCTTGTTGATGACCGGCACGATCGTGAGGTTCTGGTTGGTAGCCGCGTAGGCATTGGCCATGGTCTGGGCCTCGACCCCTTGGAAGGCATCGACGAGGAGCAGGGCTCCCTCGCAGCAGGCCAGGCTTCGTGACACCTCGTAGTGGAAGTCGACGTGGCCCGGGGTATCGACCAAGTTCAGCTCGTAGGTCTCACCGCCGAGCCGGTATTCCATCCGCACGGCTCGGGCCTTGATGGTGATGCCCCGCTGCCGCTCGAGGTCCATGTCGTCGAGCATCTGCTCTTTGAGCTGACGGCGTTCGACGGTGCCGGTGGATTCGAGCAGCCTGTCGGCCAGCGTGCTTTTCCCGTGGTCGATGTGGGCGATGATCGAGAAATTTCGAATGTGACGGCAGTCGATAGGCATGGGGGCGATTGTAGGTGCAAGTGGGGGTTGGCGTAACGGGCTCGCGCCGCTGTGGGCGGGAAGCGTATTCGGGCGAGCGCGCCCGTCACCGATGCCGCGTCGCCAATCGTGCCAGTCCGGCGGCGCCGATTGAGCCGGCGTCACCACCGAGGCTTGCGTAGCCAATGACCGTGTTCTTGACGAGCGTCGGAAACCCGCGCTGGCGGACTTCGTCGCGAATCCGCGCGAGGAATGCACGGCCCACGGGGGACGCATCTTTGCCGAAGGTCATCGCGCCGCCGATCATGACGGCCGCGGGATCGATCACGTTGAGGAGTGTCACGATCCCGATCCCGAGCCAGCGGGCCGTCTCCAGAACGAGTTCGGTGGCCAGCGAGTCACCCGCGTCAGCTTCCCGGCCCACGAGAATCGGCGTGAGGGTTTCACCGCCGGTGACGGCCTGAGCGAGCGATCCAGTGCCGCCCGCGGCGATGGCCTCGGTGGCCATCGCGACCAGCGACTTGGCACTCGCGTAGGCCTCGAGATGGCCTGGCTGTCCGCAGGGACACATCCGTGCTGAGGGCGACGGATCCACGATCATGTGGCCGCACTCTGAGCCGTGGCTGTGCGCACCCTCGATATTTATGTCGCCGATGATGATACCGCCGCCGACACCCGTGCCGAGCGTGAGGAGAACGAGCGAATCGAAGTCGCGGCCCGATCCGATCCAGAACTCACCGTAGGCGGCGGCGTTGGCATCGTTGGCGAATGTCACGGGCAGGCCGCAGTGGGCAGCCACTCGATCGCGAAGCGGAAAGTCGTCCCAGCCTACGAGATTGCCTGCGCGAACGATCGTGCCGGCGGCGAGATCGAGCGGGCCCGGCGAACCAACGCCGACGCGGGTGATATCAGTCGTGGGGATGCCCGCAAGCGTGGCCAAGCGGTGAACGGCCTGGCCCATCCGCGCGGCGGCATCCTCGGGCCCGCGCTCGGCGCGAGTTTTCTCGGTGTGGAATGCGAGCACATCTCCAGAATCGTCAACGAGCGCCGATTTGATATTGGTGCCGCCGAGATCGACGCCCGCGAAGAACGGGCGAACGGCGCGGGCAACAGGCTTGAGCGCCCGAGCGGTGTTCACTGGGCAGCGGCCACCACCGGCAGGCGACCCTCCACGATCGGCGGCGTATCGCTCGTGCAGGCCTTCATGAACTCCACGAGGTCGGCCCGCTCCTGCTCGGTCAGATTGAGTGGTTTGATCTTGTCGCTGAGGAAGGGGTTGGGATGGCCTCCCTTGTCGTACCACGCCACCACCTCTTCGAGTGTCGTCTGGGCGCCGTCATGCATGTAGGGCCCCGTGAGAGTGATGTTTCGAATCGTCGGGGTCTTGAAGGCTCCCGTATCTTTCTCGTCCTTCGTGACAGCGAAGCGTCCGACCTCGGGCGTGTCAGCAGCCATGCCGACGCCGATGTTGTGATACTTTTCGTCGGTCAAATTGGCACCGACATGGCAGGCGGTGCAGTTGGCCTTGCCGAAGAAGAGGTCACGGCCACGAATGGCCGACTCGCTCATCGGATGGGCTTCAGCCGCCGCCTTCGCGTCGGCAAACTTGGCTGCAAGCTCGTCGTCATCGGCAATGTCTTCCTCGTCCATTCGCGTGAAGGGGAGGAGCTGCTCGTAATAGTCAAACGGAGACGGTTCGGTCACGATCACCCGCTCGAACGATGCGAGTGCTTCGCCAACGCGGTCGATCGTGAGATCACCGAAGATCGCCTCGAACTGTCTGGCATAGACGGGATTGCCCGCAAGCCGCTCGACCACGTCCTCATGGGTGGAGCCCATCTCGATCGGATTGGCGATGGGTCCCACAGCCTGGGCCTCGAGAGACTCGGCACGACCGTCTAAAAACTGCTGATTGGAGAGTATTCGGTTGAAGGCGACCGGAGAGTTCAGGGTTCCCTTCTGGTCATTGATGCCAACGGCAGTCGTCGTCGGGGCCGTGTAGCCGGTCGCGGGATTGTGGCAGGTAGCGCATGAGATCGTTGAGTCCGCCGAGAGACGCGGATCGAAAAAAAGCTGACGACCAAGCTCGATTTTTGCCCGCGTGAGCGGGTTCTTCGCGATGCCTTGTATCTGGCCGGCTCCTTGGGAGAGGCCAAGCGGGAGCTCGGGTTCGAGCACCACATGGTTCTTCGTATCGGCAAGCCAGGCATCGATTTCATCGAGCGTGATTTCGCCGCTGCCCGGCACGCCCGCGGTGAGCGACGCTTCGCCAAGCAGAATCTTCTCCCGCTTGCCGTCGGCGGCTTTCACCGCGTCGCGGATGGCATCGGGGATCGCTGGCTTCGACGGAGGCGTTGCGGACGGCGGCGACTCGGTTGGTGCGATCGACTTCCCTGCGTCGTCAATGGCTCGGTCAGCGGCTGCCTTCTCTTCATCAACTGCTTTGCGGGCCGCGGCTCCTGTTTCGGCCTCGGGAGCCGAGACAGCTTTCGGTGTTTCGGCGGCCTTCATTTCGATCTCTTCGATTTCGATCACCTCATCAGGCGGCGTTGCTCCACGGGGTGCGCAGCCTGCCAGCGCGACGGCCATAACACCCCATGCGGCGACACATTTCCAGATCACGGTCTCGTAGGAGGCATTCACGCCACAGACTCCTCAGGCGGGTAGACGCAGATGGAACCATCGGCCTCCCTTTCGTCGTGGGAAGCCTCGAACCATGCATCATAGAACCTAAGGTACCTCAAGGTGAACCGACCCAAGCCGGCTGCTGTCACGCCGTGCTGTCATGGCCCGGCGGGAATTGCCCAAATCGGCGCAGATTGCCCCCGTCTCCCGCTCTTCACAAAAACCACCTAAAAGAGGGGCGTTTTGTATCGCGTGACGTCGTGTTTCTCGGGCTCTCACGAGGGGCGAAATTTGAGGCTTGAGCCAGCCGGTGGACTGGCTTACAAGGGTTCTTGATTGGTGGCCCTGTCCGCCATTCGCCAGCGCGTAGACGAGGGTGCCCAAGCCTCGTCTACGCGCTTTTTTTGGCTTGTTCGCCTGGCTGCTGGCCTGTATTTCTCCACACCATGGCCTGCCCCGGAATCCCCATCACTGAGCCGACAAAACGCGTGTCGGCTGCTCGCCCGAGAATCCGAAGTGGGCATCTCCTCGCGATCCTCGTCGCAGGATACGTGAGTGGCACAGCGATGGCCCAAAGCCTGCCCGTCACCGTCGAGGTGTCGGCGGCCAGCACGCTCCTTCGCTCCGGCCCCGGTGACACCTTCTATCCCACCCATCGCATCGAGGGAGGGGTGCCGCTCGAAGTGTGGGCAATCGACGACTCTGGCTACTGCGCTGTGCGGCCACCTGCCGGTAGCTTCAGTTGGGTGCGTGCCTGCGACGTCATCGACGAAGAGGGCACCACCACGGGGATGCCGAGGAATCATTTCGCCGGCGTCGTGGTCACCGACCAGGCGGTCGCCCGCGTTGGCTCCTCGCTCAATGACCTTCGGCATGTCACGCAGGTAGCACTCGAGGCAGGTGAGCGGGTGCAGGTGGTCGAGCGGGTGAATGTCAAATCGGGACGGCACGCTGGTGAGTGGCTTCGTATCGCACCCCCAGCGGGTGAGTTTCGCTGGGCCTGGGGCCCCGACTTGAATCTTCCGACAGAGCTTGCGCCGAAGCTCGAGCAGCCTTCCGCGGCTGTGGGGCTGGCTGCCGCAGGCGAGGCCCTCGAAGCGATTCGCGATGCTTCCACCGCGGTCAATCGGGCCGTGGCCGAAGTCGATGAGCCACTGGTCGTGGAGACGCCCGGCACACTCGCGTCCGGCGGCGGAGTCACACGGCTTCTCTCGGGATGGCTCCCGCGAGGCACGAATGCTTTTGATCTCTCGACACCGGCGGCTACTCCTGCTGTCGCCGGAGCCGCAGCGGTTCCGGCCGATGAACTTGCCGACATCGACCTGGCACTGTCGCTGGCCGTGGCGGGCCAGAGCGAAACCTGGAACCTCGCGGGAATTCGCGATCGGCTTCGGCTGGCCGCGACGCGGGCAACGTCGGCCGAGGAACGCACGCGTGCCGACGCCATCGATGCCAGGCTCGCGCGGTTCGAGGCGATCGAGGCACAGCAGCGGGCGCTTGAACCGATCGCTGCGTCCGAGGATCCATCGCTTCGGATCGGTGGGATGTGGTCGAGCCTTTCGGCGCTTGGCTCACGGCCGATCCGACCAGGCGTTCTCCCCGGTGGCCGTTCTGCCGATGGCCGCACCGATTGGACGCCACCCGACCAGATCGAAACCTCCGGCCGGCTTGCCACCGTTGTATCGCGTCGCCCCGATGCTCCTCGGTGGGCGCTCGTCGATGGCAGCAACAACGTGCTTGTCTTCGTGACCCCGCAGCCAGGAGTCAATCTCGCACCGCTCGTGGGCCAGCAGGTGACCGTTCGCGGTGCCCGCGGCTACATGCCCGAATACAAGCGGCCTTATATGGTTGCCTCTGAGGCGAGGACCCGCATGGCATCGGTACCGGCCCCCACAGGCGTCCCTGACTCCACGCAGTAGCCGCGAGTCCAAAGGCCTTCGCAGGGCCTTCGGCGTTTGCTCGCGTCGCTTGCTGGCCTTGGAAAATCGGCGAGGATGGCCGCATGGCCACTCGCTCTCCCCGCCCGACCACCGGCTCGCTCCAGATCGGCGACCAGTGGAACGCCATCACGATCATCGCCCACTCGCAGACGCATCCTCTCAAGGCGATCTGCGAGCTTGTGGAAAACGCCATCGACGCTGGGGCTCGCAGCGTGCAGATCGTCCGCCGCCGGCACCACGGGCAGACCTTCATCGCCGTCGAAGACGACGGCCGTGGTGTGCCGTCAAGCACGACAGGCCGGCCCGACTTCGAGCGGATCGCCACGCATCTGTGCGACTCCATGAAGCGGCAGCTCGACGCCCGCGGCCGCCAGGGGGTGCATGGTGAGTTTGGCATCGGGCTCTTGAGCTTCTGGAGCCTCGGCGAAAATCTTCGGATGACGTCGATCGGGAGTGATGGTCGTCCCTATGAGCTCCATCTCGAGCGAGGCCGCCGCGAGTATGTGATTCGGCCCGTGCGCGGGCTGTTTTCTGCCGGTGGCACGCGGGTGGCAGTTGGCCCGCTTCTCGAATCGACTCGAAACATCGTTACCGGCGAGAAGATCGCCCGCTACCTCTCCGCGGAGCTTCGTGACCGTATCCGTCGCACGGGCGTCTCGATCATCGTGGTCGATCGCCTCACACACCGCGAGATTCCAGTGGTACCGCGAGAGTTCGACGGCGATCCGCTCGACCTGCCGCGTCGCTACCCGACGCCGCTTGGCGATGTGCAGGTCGAGATCTACGCCCGGTCAGGAAGCGATGGCTCCGGCGGGATCGCGCTGTGCAAGGATGGCACCCGCGTGCTGCGAGACATTTCCGAACTGCTTCCTTTCCAGCAGGCCCCGTGGACTGACAGCCGACTCGAGGGGCTCATCGACTTCGAATGGCTCGCGCTGGCGCCAGGCACTCGCTCGGGTGTCGTGGCCGACGCGGCGCTCGAGGCACTCGTGACGGCCGGCGAGGCCATTGCCCGCGACGTGAGCACTGCTCTCGAGAAGGTTGATGCCGCCGAGTCGGAGCGAGCCAGCCGACAGATTCTCAGGCAGGTTCACAAAGCCTTTACGTCGGCGCTCGCCGATCTGCCGCCGGAAGACTATCTCTTCTTTGACGTGCCAAAGCCTGGCGACGCGGCCACGGTAGGTTCGCGAGGTGAGGTTTTTGGTGATGACGCTGATGCTGACACGGACACGGAGGGGTTGCCTGGCTCTCGGGCGACGGCCCTCTTTCCCGCCGAAGCGGGACCGCTCGCATTCGTGCGGATCACGCCGCGGCATCCCAGAAAATTCCCTGGTGGTGAGGCACGGCTTTCGGCTCGATGCCGCGATGCCGACAGCGTGATGGTCACGGCAGGCGTGTCGCTCCACTGGCGGCTGGTGTCGGGCACGGCCTGGCTGACGGCCGACGGCGGTGCGTGTACCGTGCGGGCCGATGCGGTGGGGCTCGCGGTCGTGGAGGTGACCGCGAGGCAAGGAGAGATCGAGGTCACTGACACCGTCGAGGTAAAATTCACGGACGATTCCGGCGACGGCCCAACAACGCGAGGGCTCCCTTCGTATCGGCTTGAGGCAGAGCACGGCCGACCATGGCGGAGCCGTTACGAGCCTGCCACCAACGAGATCGTGATCAACGCCGCCCATCGCGACTTCTCGGCAAGTCGGTCGTCTACGGCCCGGCATCGTCGCTACATCGGCAAGCTCTATGCGAAGGAAGTTGTGCTGAGCAATTTTCCGCACGAGTCGCCGGCGGAAGCACTCGAGCGGTTCGTCGAGATCACGTTCCGCACCGACGACGCGCTATGACTCGAGGTCATGTGCTTCATGATGGCTTGATGCATCCCGCTGCGTAGCCTCGGGATTGCGCGTGCGGCGCCAAATTCGAACATCTCTTTTCGTTTGGCACGCGATTAATTTCTTGCCGATGGTTGACAACTCTCATCCCGTGGGGATAGCCTGCCGCGCCGGCAGGGGTGCTGTTGACCGTTTGGCCACGCTCCTATTGCCGCGTGGGGTTTCGGCGCCGCCGCTCGATTGGCAAAAAAGTCGCTCTGAAAGGGTGATTGATATGGCTACCCCCGCTCAAGTCGATGATTGGTTCTCCCGCTTCCTGAAGGGATCCCGCCGCTCCCGTCGGAAGGGCCGTCAAGAGCGCAGGGAACTGGGATTGGAAAGCCTCGAGCGCCGTCAGTTGCTTGCCTACACCGTTCCAGAGGGCTTCATCTTCGACAAGGCGATCACGGTCCCGACGACCACTAACGCGGATACGTCGTCCTTTGAAATCCCTGCCAATGAGACGATTCTCCTGGTTGCCAAAGGAACTGCCACTCTCGCATCTGGCCGCCTACTCGACGCCGAGTATGCACAACTATCGAATCTCACTTGGGCGACCAGCAGTGGCGGGAGCGGTGGCGGAGGGTTCAATTGGGGCATCCGCTCTAGGACAGTGACTCTGGACTGGGGCGCCTTCGACGGAGTCGACCATGAGTACGGGACAACGATTGTCGCTGAGAGTGACTCTCGATCGGTTGCCCTGTACTACGACGACAACTACTACAACGACAACTCGGGCGAGCTGACCGTCGAGATTTGGAGGCCAGTCCCGGCCCCCAAGGAGCCGCCGCCCACGTGCGGGTGCGGAAGCGAGGGAGTGGGAACCACCTCGCCGCTCGGCGACACCCAGTTTTCCACCGGCACTGTGGCGAGCGGCTCCGGCGGCGGCATCACGCCTTCGGTCGGAGTTCAGTGGAACCAAGGCTCGACGGACAGTGACGGCCTGGGTGGCATGGCCTCAGGCGGCGAGTTCGGAGACGCATGGTCCCGAAACGACATCGCGAAGCTCGTGATGCACGGCGACGATCCCGCCAATCCTGATTTCGTATCCGTGGTGTTCAGCGGAAACGACGCCCGCGTCTTCCGAAGTTCCCCTGACGGCTCCGGAGGCGTGACCTTCACTCGCGCAAACGGCCTCGGCCCGACGGACACCCTTTCCTTGGAGTCGGGGCGCTATGTCTTTCGCTCTGCCGATGCCACCGTGCTTACCTTCAACGGCTTTGGGGCAAGCGTGCCGTCCCTTGCCCGCGGCGCTCTTGTGACTCAGTCGGATGCCAGTGGCAACCTCGTCGAGTTCCTTTTCAATGCCGATGGCTCCATCAACCGGCTCGAGAGCTTTGTGGCAGGTCAGACCACTCCGGTGGAGATTCAGCAATACGTCTACCTTCCCTTGGGTGATCTGAATGCTGGCAAGGTCGCGAGAATCGATATCAAGCGAGGTGATGGCACGCTCGTTCGCAGTGTGGATTTCAGCTATTTCGGCAGCAGCCAGGCTGCGGTGGGCGTGTCGATCAGCTACGCGACGATCGGGAATCCTGGCAACACAGGCAACACCGGTTCATCGCCATCGGGCATGGGAGCGGTGGCCGACACGTTTCGGATGGGAACGACTGAGGTCACCAACGCCCAATACGTTGCCTTCCTCAATTCGATTGATGCCAGTGGCGTGAACCCAAGGTCGGTCTACGACACGAACATGGGTTCACAGTCGAATGGCGGAATCGTCTTTAGCTCTGGCGCGATCTCTGGCCAAAAGTATTCGGTGAAGCCTGGAGCACCTTCCGGTGCGCCGTCTGGAACGTCGTACGGCAGCATGCCGGTGAATTATGTGACG
>JBGTGN010000200.1:0-2937 GCA_041746715.1 Pirellulales bacterium
GCGACCACCGCCGCCGTGATTCTCGGCCGCACCGGTGGCCACTATCCCGCGCCTCAAGCGATCCTGGAGACGATCCTCGCCGGGGCATCGCTCGATGCCGAGGCCGCTGCCCACCTCGAAACCAAAGCCTTTGCGAAGCTCGTGGCCACGCCGGTTCACCGAAGCCTTCTTCGAGTGTTCCGGCTCGGCGAGCGAAACCGTCGCGATTCTGGCGTGGGCGAGTCGGGGGCGAAGCCGGCGGCTGTGGCGTCGGCCGCTGTTGTGGGTGCCGGGATCATGGGGGCTGGTATCGCCGCGCAGCATTTGCGGAGCGGTCTCGGCGTGACGCTCGTGGATATCGACCCATCAGCCCTCGCGCGAAGCGTGCCGGGAATTCTCGAGGAGGCCGCGTGGGATCGCATGGCAAAACGGGCCGACGCGGAGGCGGCCCTCGCGATCGCCGGTCGCCTCCAAACAGCCGCGTCGCTCGAGTCGCTTGCTGGAGCTGACCTTGTCATCGAGAGTGTCCTCGAACGCACCGATGTCAAACAGAAAGTGCTCGCCGATATCGAGCGAGCTGTCAGCCCGACCACGATCATCGGCACCAACACCTCCACCAACCCCATTGCGAAACTCGCCGAGGCCCTCTCCGAGCCGTCGCGGTTTTGCGGAATGCACTTCTTCAATCCTGTGCGGCGGATGATCCTCGTGGAGGTGATCCGCGGGCCGGCCACGAGCGACGCCACCGTCGCGGCGGTCGTGGCCCACGCCAAGCGGCTCGGCAAAAGTCCGGTCGTTGTTCGCGACAGCCCCGGCTTTCTCGTGAATCGCGTGCTGATGCCCTATCTCCACGAATCCGTCGAGATGGTTCGCGAGGGGATTGAGCCGGCGAGGATTGATCGTGTGGCCCGCCGCTTCGGCATGCCGATGGGCCCGATCGAGCTCTACGACATGATTGGCCTCGACACCGCCTTCTACGCGGGGCTCGTTCTTTCTGCGGCGTACGGCGATCGCATCGATGCATCGCCACTCATCCCGGCCTTCGTGAAGGCGGGCCGGCTTGGCCGCAAGACAGGCGCCGGTTTCTACCGTTTCCGCGGGACCGGTCCGAAGGCCACGGTGCTCGGGGTCGATGACGACGCCATGAAGATCGTTTCCCGTTACGCCCTGCCGCCGCGTCAGACGACCGATCGCACGATCGCCGACCGCCTTCTCCTGCCGATGCTCTTGGAGGCGCTGCGTGTGCTTGACGAGGGCATCGTGCGGGAACCGAGTGATATCGATCTTGCCGTCATCCACGCCCTCGGGTTCCCGGCATTCCGAGGCGGTCTCATGGCCTGGGCCGACTCGCTCGGTGCCGACGAGGTGCTCAGGCGGCTCGACCCGCTTGCGAACTTGGGCCTGCGAATGGAGCCCACCGCGAGCCTGTTGGAGCGGGCGGCGACCGGGCGACTGTTTACGGAGTGACCCGCATGGCGAACGACACCACCACGCCCGTGATCGTTGGCTGCTGCCGAACGGCGATCGGCCGCGCCCACGCAGAGAAGGGCCTCTATCGAAACGTTCGTGGTGATGAGCTGGCCGCAGCAGTCGTGCGAGCGACGGTCGAACGCAGTGGCGTCGATCCTGCGACCATCGAAGATGTCGTGCTCGGCGCCACGCAGCAGCGAGGGGAGCTCGGTGGCAACGTGGCGAGGTGTGTGGCCCTCATGGCCGACCTGCCGCTCACGACCGCAGGCACAACGGTCAACCGCCTCTGCGGCTCGTCGCTCGAAGCCCTCGCCCGCGCGGCCCATGCAGTCGCGGCGGGTGCGGCCGATGTGCAGGTGGTCGCCGGTATTGAGCACATGCACCACCTCCCGATGGAGTCAGCGGTCGATATCCACCCCAAGGTATTCGCCCGGTCGAGCCGCGGCATGCTCTCCATGGGGCTCACCGCTGAGCAGCTTGCCGCATCGCACGACATCTCCCGCCGCGACCAAGAGGACTACGCACTCGAAAGCCATCGTCGCGCCTCCGCCGCCACTGCCGCCGGCCTTTTTGAAGACGAGATCGTGCCGGTCGTCGGCCATGACGAAGCGGGGGCGATCATGGAGGCGTGGACGGATCAATCGATCCGTGGCGACACGAGCCTCGAAGCGATGGCGGCGCTCGAGCCAGTTTTTCTCCCCCGGATCGGTACCGTGACGGCCGCGACAAGTGCGCCGCTCAGCGATGGTGCCGCCGCCATGCTCGTCATGAGCAATGCCGAAGCTGCTCGGCAGGGTCTTGAACCGCTGGCCCGCATCGTGGCAACGGCCGTCATCGGCGTGCCACCGGCCGCCATGGGTACGGGGCCGATCGCAGCGACGCGAAAACTCCTGTCGCGGCCCGCGGCGGCCGGCATCACGCTTGCGGATATCGATCTTGTGGAGCTCAACGAAGCGTTTGCGGCGCAGGCAATCCACTGTATTCGCGAACTGGGCCTCGACCCGGCGAGAGTGAATGTGCGTGGTGGGTCGCTTGCGATTGGCCACCCGCTCGGTGCGAGCGGCGCACGGATCACGACGACTCTTCTGCATGCGCTGCGTGATTCGGGGGGCCGCTACGGATTGGCGACAATGTGCATCGGTCTCGGCCAGGGCATCGCCGTGCTCTTTGAGCGTGTGGAGTCGTCGTGATGACGCGGCCGCCGGGAGGGTCGGCCGCCGGGCGGAGGCCCGGCAAGCTCGCCGGGGCCATGGATGGCCCGCCGAGCGTGAAGCGGGTGGCCCATGTCATTTCGCCGGACGTTCGCTGCGGCCATCCATGGCCTTCGCTCACTCGATGTTTGCTTCGCTTCGAGGCGTGACCTGAAATGACACCTCCTTTCGCCGACACCACACTCGCCGGCCTCTTTGCCGCGCGCGTCGCTGACACACCATCTCGGCCCGCGGTCGCCGTTGTTCGTGATGGTGCTGTGACGACGTGGACGTGGAC
>JBGTGN010000201.1:0-17458 GCA_041746715.1 Pirellulales bacterium
GAGCTTGTCGAGCGTGTCGCGGTCATGCCGCCCTGCCACGAGCTTCACGGTGACCGCCCGCGCGGGCAGCCGCCAGGCGTCGGCCACGGGCACCGCCTCGTTCACGATAAGGTTGGTCTCTTCGCTCCCGGCACGACGATCGATCGAGCCTGCCACGAGGATCACCGCGTCGGGCTGGATGTGCTCACCGACCCTCGCAAAATCCTCGGGCCAGCAGATGCTGCGCACGAGCCCGTCCATGTCTTCGAGATCAAACATGCCGTAACGGGTGTGGTTGGACCCCTGCCGTGCCTGCTTCGTGTTGGAGAGCTTGAGCGCAGCGACAAGCCCACCGATGAGCACGTCGCCCTTCGCCGCCACGCCCGCAAGCGTGGCCGTGCTATTCGTGCAGATCGCTTCGAG
The DNA here is from genome assembly GCA_041746715.1 of Pirellulales bacterium. GTDB lineage: Bacteria > Planctomycetota > Planctomycetia > Pirellulales > UBA1268 > QWPN01. The sequence continues at coordinate 403 of JBGTGN010000201.1, forward strand.
CAGACCCTGGTGCTCGGCGAGCGGATGACTGTGAACGTAATAGCCGAGCACTTCCTTCTCGCCCGACCGCATCTCGAGGTCTGAAAGCGCTGGCACGTCGGGCAGCCCCGTGGGCACTGGCTCCGCGGCCGCCGCCGGCTCATCAAAGGCCTCGAAGAGACTCTTCTGGCCACTCTTGCGATCGGCAAGCTGCGACGCGCCCGATGCCATCGCCTTCTCGACACCGGCAAGAAGCTGGCCGCGGTGCCCGCCGAGCGAGTCGAGGGCTCCGGCCTTCGCGAGGTTTTCAATGGCGGTCTTATTGACGACCGACGGATCGAGGCGACCACAGAAGTCGTGGAGATCCTGGAACGGCCCGTTCTTCGACCGCTCGGCCGCGATCGCCTCGGAGGCCTGCACGCCGCAGCCTTTGATCGCAGAGAGCCCAAAGAGAATCCGGCCGCTGGCGACGGAGAAATCGGCCATCGAGGCATTCACATCGGGGGGCGCGACCTCGATCCCCATCCGTCGGCAGTCTTCGACATGCTCAACGAGCGCGTCCTTCGTCTTGAAGTTGCGGCCCGTGATGTCGCCCGAGAGAAGCGCCGCCATGAACTCCACGGGATAGTGGGTCTTGAGATAGGCCGTCTGCCAGGCGAGCAACGCATACGCCGTGGAGTGGCTCTTGTTGAAGCCGTAGCCCGCAAACTTCTCGATGAGCGCGAAGACCTCGGCAGACTGCTGCTTCGACATCCCCTTGGCCTGAGCCCCCGCGACGAACTGCTCGCGGAACGCCGCGATCGTCTCGAGCTTCTTCTTGCTGATGGCCTTGATGCAGGTATACGCCTTCGAGAGCTCGATGCCACCGAGCCGTTCGAGGATCCGCATCACCTGCTCTTGATAGACCATCACACCGTGGGTCTCGGCGAGCACCTCTTCCATCACCGGATGAAGAAACTCCGCCCGCTTGCGGCCGTGCTTGACGTTGACGTATTCGTCGACCATGCCGCCTTCAAGCGGCCCAGGGCGGTACAGCGCATTCACCGCGACGATGTCGAGAAAATGGTCGGGCTTCATCCGCTGGAGCAGGTCGCGAATGCCGCCGCTCTCGAGCTGGAAAATGCCCTTTGTTTCACCACGGCAGAGCGTGGCGAACGTAGCGGCATCGTCGAGCGGGAAGGCAAACTGGTCGGGCCGAGTGCCCGTGGTCTGCTGAATGATGTCGAGCGTCTTGGCAACGACCGTGAGATAGCGAAGGCCCAGAAAATCCATCTTCATGAGCCCGGCTCGTTCAACGTCGCCCATCGCCCACTGGGTGATCACTTCCTCCTTGCCCTTCACCCGGCAGAGCGGCACATACTCCACGAGCGGCCGGTCGGCGATCACGACTGCGGCCGCGTGGGTGCCCATGTTGCGAGCGAGCCCTTCGATCCGCTTGGCCAAACCCACGAGCTCCGCGACCTCGGCATCGGCCTCGCAAGCGTCGGCAAGCTGCGTGCCCGGGGCCGCCGCATCGTCGAGCGAGATGCCGAGCTGATCGGGCACGAGGGCCACGATCTGATCGACGCGAGAGACCGACATGCCCAAGGCACGACCCACGTCGCGGATCGCGGCCCGCGCGGCGAGCGTGCCGAAGGTGCCAATCTGAGCGACATTCGCCTCGCCATACTTCCGCTTCACATAGTCGATGACCTCGCCGCGACGCTCCTTGCAGAAGTCGATATCGATATCAGGCGCTTCCAGGCGGCTGACGTCGAGGAACCGCTCGAAGAGGAGGTCGTATTCGAGCGGGCATACATGCGACAGATAGAGCGAGTAGGCAACCAGCGCCCCAACACCCGATCCTCTCGCCGCGGCCGGGATGTCTTGCTCGCGGGCATACCGCACGAAATCCCAGACGATCAGGAAGTAGCTCGCGAAGCCAAGCGTGTCGATCACCCCGAGCTCGCGATCAAGCCGGGCGATCACGTCTGCATGCAACTCACCGTTGCCGCCGTCAGCAGGTGTTTTCCCGTCGTCCCATCGCTTGGGAATGGCGGCATACCGCTCACGGAGCCCGTCGAGGCAGAGCTGCCGCAACTCCTCGGAGGGCGTGCGACCGGGCGGCAAATCAAAGCCCGGAAAATGCCGCTTGCCGATCGCGAGGTCGATCGAGACGGTGTCGGCGATCTCCTGGCTACGGTTCACCGCCCCCGCGATGAGCCCACGATCAAGCCCAGCAAACGCCGCATGCATCTCCTCGGGGCTCTTGAGATAGAACTCGCTCGAGTCCATCTTCATCCGCGTGGGATCGCTGCGGAACCGTCCGGTGTTGACGCAGAGCAGAATGTCTTGGGCCTCGGCATCCTCGCGAACAACGTAGTGGCAGTCGCAGGTGGCCACGGGCGGAATGCCAAACTCGCGGGAGATGTCGAGGGCCGCCTCGTTGACCTGCCGCTGAAGTTCGAGACCGTTGTCCTGGATTTCGATGAAGTAGCGATCGCCAAAAGTCTTCTGGAACCAACCGGCAATCTCGCGGGCCTCGGCGATCGATTCGGCCTGCCCCGGTGCCGCGCCGATGAGCGACCTCGAAAACTCGCTCGACAGGCAGCCCGAAAGACAAACGAGCCCCTCGCCAAACTCCTCGAGCAGCGCTCGATCGATCCGCGGCTTGAAATAGAAGCCTTCGAGGTAGGCCTTCGTGGAAAGCTGAAGGAGGTTGGCAAACCCCGTCTTGTCGCGGGCCAGGAGTGTGAGGTGGTAGCTTGAATCCTTCTGGCTGCCGGCATCTTTTTGAAACCGGCTACCCGGCGCGATGTAGGCCTCGTAGCCGATCACGGGATTGATCCCAGCGTCTTTGCACGACGCATAGAACTCGAGGGCGCCGTGGAGATTGCCGTGGTCGGTGATGGCCAGGGCGTTCATCCCCAGCTCTTTGGTGCGGGCCACGAGCCGGTCGATGGAAGCAGCCCCATCAAGAAGGCTGTAGTGGCTGTGGCAATGCAGGTGGGCGAAGCTGTTTGCAGTCTTCAAACCGGGCGTGCTCATCCGTGGGCCTCGCGGGGAAACCCTCAGTGTAGCGGTGTCGCCGCGTCATTCGGAGGAGGGCTCGGCGATCTGCCGAAGAAGCTGGGCCAGGCGGGCCTGGAGATCGAGAATGGCCTGCCAATCGGGAAACTCGAGCTCCACCCGCTCCCCCCCGCCGCGCACGATAGCACCCTCGGTGGCCGTGCGAAGAATGGCCTGGATGTAGTCGAAGAGTTCCGATACCTCAGCCGCTTGCGACGGGCTGAGCCGGCTCGGCAGTGGCGGTGGCTCCGATGGCAAGAGCGGCGATCGAACCGAGCCGATGTCTTCGATGACATCGGAATGGCTCGAGGCCATGCGATCGAGGCGTTCGCGAATCTGCTTGGCACGGCCATCATCGCTCGCCGGATGACGCGCGGCGATGCGCCGGTCGATGTCGCTGTGGGAGCCGAGGAGAAGCAGCGAACGGCCGACCGAAATCATGTCGCCGTCCCGCACGATTCGCACCTGAACATCCTCGCCATTGACCTTGGTGCCGTTGGTACTCTCGAGGTCGGTCACGATGAGCTTGTCGTTGTCGCACTGGAGCTTCAGGTGATACCGGCTGATCCGCTCGTCGTTGAGTTGGATCGAGTTGCCCTCCTCACGCCCAATCGTGACGGGCGTCGGCAATCGCTCGTAGATGCGGCCACGATCGGGCCCGTGGAGCACCCGTAAGGTGATGTCGGCCATAGATGTTTTCACGTCCGCCCGGCTGTGTTCGCCCCGGAGCCGGCCCCTCGGACGACGCCTCCAGACGCAATCATATCCACCCGTGACGGCCCGCGAAGGAGCCTGGCGGCCCGCGGCCCCGGAGCCGATGGTGGCGGACCCGAAAAATCGGTACGATCGGGCTGACGCACCCGTAGCTCAATTGGATAGAGCATCGGTCTTCGGAACCGAGGGTTGGGGGTTCGAGCCCCTCCGGGTGTAGTGCGTTGGCTGGCAGGCACAATGCCACGGCCGCCAGGAGGAGCGGCCGCCGAGCGGAGGCTCGGCAAGCTCGCCGGGGCCAGGGATGGCCCGCCGAGCGGAGAACAGCTTCGAGCCCCTCCGGGTGTAGTGGATCATCGAAATGAGCCGGCGTGGGGACGGCCGTGCCGCGTCGCCGGACGCTTCGCTACGGCCATCCATGGCCTTCACTCGCTCGGAGAAAACCTCGCTTCGCCGTCGTGGCTGCGCTCGGTTTTCTACGCCGGCTCCCGCGGCACGGCCGTCCCCTCGCGTCGCCTATGGTTGCAACCCGACACCCTATGGGGCAGGTTGAGGGGGTGGCGCGACGCTGGGGCTGAAGCGGAGACGGCGACTGCCTTCGGCGTCGAAGAAGTCGATTGCGCCACTGGGAGAGTCTGCTGACGTGCCAATGGCGATGGCGTCGGTGCCGGAGATATCGCGGATCTCGATGCGACCGCCATTGCCCTCTTTCGCGCGGCTCGCGTGAACAATGATCTGGCCGTCGTCGGTAACGATCGCCAGCTCCTTGCAGTAGACCGTGTCGGCGATGACGGTGCCCGTCGAGAGGCCAGGCACCCGCGCCTGCGATGGAACGTTGCTCCGTACCGCTAGGCCGATCGCGAGGAGGAGCAGCGGGTAGACGGTCCAGCGTTCTTTTGTTGACATGCTTTGGGTCGCGGTGAAGGGACGTGCCAGGCGGGATGCCGGGTCAGGGATGGCCCGCGCCGCGTGCGATCAGTCGTTGTGTTTCTGGCGGAGGCGGGCGGAGAGCCTGAGAATGTGATGCACCCGCTCAAATTGATCGAGCCAGTCGGCAACGACGGCCGCGGTGGCGTCTGCCGGCAGGGGCACGATCCCGGTCGGACAGCCTGAGCCCAGCGATGCCGCGGAGGCCCGGTATGCCGAGAGCGTGCGATCACCATAGAAGAGCACAGGCGTGAAGTCTTCGCTGAAGAACGCCGCCACTGGCACACGCTGGCCACCACACACCTTCAGGTGCGCCGCGATGTCAGGCAGCGCGTCGCGATCCAGAAGCCGCATGTCGATGGCGGGTGACGTGGCCGCGAAGTGGGCGAAAATCGGAACCTGGTTCACACAGTCGCCACACCAGGCGCCTGCGAGCACAAGCACGGGCATGCGACGGGTGAAGCTTGCGAGGATCGCCGTCTGGTCGGCAGTGAGGCTCACTCGATCATGAAACGCGTTCCAGCGAGCCCGCTGTTCGGCCGTGGCATGACGATCAAGGAACTGGTCGTAGGGCAGCGCGACGGCAAATGCCGCAGCCCAGGCCTCGGGGGTTGGGGGTGTGCCGGCTCCGGTGAGCGGCGGCGTAGCATCAGCGAGCGAGACGGTGGCAGTCATGGAAAACCTCAGGGGACACGTGGGCGCCTACCGGCGGGATGCCGGCACCACTGTGTGAGGATGATACGCGGCCTGACGGTCAGCGCCGCCTCTTCATTCTTCCCAGTTGCCGCGCGGCAGGGCGAGATGGGGCGAATGGAGAGGCCATGGATCGACCGACGACAATTCCTCGCGGCACGATGGCGGAACGGCCTTGACCCAAAAAAACACGCTCCGTAGTGTCCGCCTCGCCTGAAGGCCAAGGGGCTTTACTTGCGAGCAAAGCCCCGCTCGAAACCGGTGGACGCATGGATGCTTCCCCACCGGAATCGAGGCAACGGCCCTCTCGCACCGTCCAATCGCTCCCGGAAACGGCTCAGGTTCTCCGCCCCCCTGGGGCCTGGGCCGTTCCGGGGGCCTCTGGTTACACGCTCGTCGGGCCATCCATGGCCCCGACTCGCTTGCCCGGCCTCCGCCGGGAAGTGGGCGACGCATCCTGCGTCGCAGCCCATGGGCGGGTTCCCTCGCCGAGCTTGCCATCCCTGGCCCGCGAATCCTTGCCCGGCCTCCGCCGGGAAGTGGGCGACGCATCCTGTGTCGCAGTCCATGGGCGGGTTCCCTTGCCTCGCAGAGGGCACTCATCGCATGAGGATGCGGAACAGACTGGCGTAGTCGTCGGTCCACGGAACGGGCACGAGCGACGACTGGCGGAACGGCCGGCTGGCGTGCGAGAGCATCCCCTCGTCATAGAGAAAATTCTTGTTGCGACTCACCAGAATCCATGCTGACGAGGCGTAGCCCAGCGGCATCGGCTTCTCATTCCACGGCACGAAGATCATGCCCACCCCGTGGTACTCCGCAGCGGCCAGCACCACGGGGAAGAAGTCGAGATAACGATTGGACGTGTTCACCGCGATCACACCCGTCGGCTTCACATGCCGAAGGTAGAGCTCAAACGCCTCGCGCGTGAGGAGATGCACGGGGGGTGAATCGCCACTGAAGGCGTCCAGCACGAGCACGTCGAATTCTTGTGGTTCCTCCCGCTCGAGCGAGAGCCGCCCGTCACCGAGGATGATCTCGACCTTCGCTTTGCACCGCTTCAGATAGCCGAACTGGGTCTGGGCTAGCTTCACCACATCCGGGTCAAGCTCGTAAAACCGAATTGTGTCGGCCGGCCGACCGTAAGCCGCGAGCGTGCCGACGCCCAGCCCCACGACGCCGATCCGGAGCGGCCCGCGGGCACGGGCGTAGTCGAGCGCAAGGCCCACACCGCTTGGCGGGTTGAAGTACATCGTGGGGAGGTTCGATTTCTCAGGCGAGAGAAACTCGAGCCCGTGATTCGTCGTGCCGTGGATCAGCATGCGGGCGTGGTAGTCGGGGTCGTCCCTCTCGATCTCGACCACCCGAAGCACACCGTAGAAATTCCGGGAGGCACGCACGACTCCCTCCATACCAGTTTGGAGGTGATAGATCAGCCCGCCGGCGAGGACGATCAGGCCCGCGAGCACACCCGGCCACACGGGCAGCCGCCGCCCGTCGATGACCCATGCAGACCGGTCGCGAAAGTGAACCCATGCCACGAGTGCGACCAACAGCATGAGCCCCCAGTGAAGCTCGGAGTAGAGCCGCAGAACGAGCGGCGCGAGAACGGCGACGGCAAAGCCTCCGAGCGCGCCGCCGATCGCGATCATGAGGTAAAAGCCCGTCAAAGACTGAGGCGGCGGTCGCAACCGATAGACCTCACCGTGGCAGACCATGCAGGCCACGAACAGTCCGATGCATGAGATGACCACCTGCGCCTCGATGGGCATGGTGGCCTGCGAAAAGAGGGCGTAGCACCATGCTCCAAGCGCCGGCACGAGCAGCCACGTAAACACGGTGCGGGCGTACCACGCCGGCCGTTCGAAACAGATCACGAAGGTGAGCAGATAGATCGCAAGCGGCAGCACCCACAAGAACGGCACCGCGGCCACTTCCTGGCAGAGCTTGTTGTTTGTGGCCAGAAGGAGCACCGTTCCACAGGCCGGAAACATGAGCCACAGAAAGACATCCGCCCGCGAACCGTGCGGCATGGACGCATCGGAAGTATCGCTCGTCGGGCGAGGGTGCCCAGGTGACGGCTCGTGGAGGAGTTGAGGGATTCCGCGGGCCATCGTTGATCGCGACGCCCGCGGCTTCTTCGCATTCGGCTTGTTGCGTGCCCCCGTGGCCCGCCACTGCCACAAGCCACAGACGGTCGCGAGCACTGCGTAGATCACGAAGCCCCAGCCCCACATCGCGGCCTGCGACTGTCGCGTGAGCATCGGCTCGACGACAAACGGAAAGCTCAGCAGCGCCAGGAACGACCCCACGTTTGAGAGCGCGTACAGCCGGTATGGCGACTCGCCCGGAACCTGTTTGGCAAACCACGCCTGCACGAGGGGCCCGGTGGACGCGAGCACGAAATAGGGAAGCCCGAGGCACACCGTCAGCAGAAGCAGGATGTGACCGATCGGTTCTGTGCGCGCCGCCGGTTCCCACGCCGCAGCAGGAACGATCGGGAGCATCGCCATCGCTGCGAGCACGAACACGATGTGAAGCCAAGCCTGTGATCGCGGGCTCAGCCACCGGCATGTGGCGTGCGCGTAGGCGTAGCCCGCCACCAGGAACACTTGGAAGAAGAGCATGCACGTGGTCCACACCGCCGCGCTTCCGCCAAACCACGGCAGGATGAACTTGGCAATGAGAGGCTGCACCTGAAAGAGCAGGAACGCCCCGACAAATACGGTGATTGCGTGAAGCCACATGCCCACCGTTGTACGGTCTCGCCGCTGGCCTGCTGCCGTGTGGGGAACCGAACGGCTATGAGACCGCCAACTTCCCCCTCACGCGAACCATGACACCCCTCATACAGGTGGGGCATTATGCCCCACCCGTGGTCCCGAGCGACCACCTGAGTGGAGCGATTTGCGCCACCCTCAACCGAGGGGATGCATTCCCCCTAATTCGACGCCCCACAAAAACCACATGAAACCGTTCGTTATATGCATTTTCAAAGCTAATTCACGAGAAAAATCGCCTCGGCACGATTTTTGCAGAAGAGAACTTCTGTTGGTTCCGCCTGTCGGTCCCACACCGTCCGTTTGCGATGCAGTCATGACGACATCCATCCCCTACCTCCTTTCGCTCCAGCCCGCCCTTGCACGGTGGATTCTGGCCCTCGCCGTGGTGCTGCTGGGAACGCTGCCGGCGTCCGCTCAGAAGACGTGGGATGGGGGCGGCAAGGGCAAGAACGGGGACGATTGGAGCAAAGGCGGCAAAAGTGGAAACTGGAGTGATGCTGCCGCCCCCTCGGGGACAGACGCTCTGGTCTTCGGCGGTACCCAGAAGCTCATCAACACAAACGATATCTCAGGCCTCACTCCCAACAGCATCACGTTTGACAGTTCCGCAGGCAACTTCACGCTCAACGGCAACTCCATCACGCTCAACGGCAGCGTCACCAATAGCAGCAGCACCACGCAGACGATCAATCTTCCGATGACCCTCTCGGGCACTCGCACGTTCGACACCGAGAGTGGCAACATCATCGTCAGCGGTGTGATGAGCGGCTCCGGTGGCCTCACGAAAGCCGGCTCGGAAACACTCACCCTTTCCGCCGCCAACACCTACACCGGTGCCACCACGATCAATGCTGGCACGCTGGCATACGGTGTGAACAACGCGATCAGCTCCGGTGCGGTGATCGTTTCGGGCGGCACGCTGAATATCAGCACATTCTCAGACACCGTCGGGGCCGTCACGCTCAGCAGTGGCGCGATCAACGGGACAACCGGAGTTTTGACTGGCGCCAGCTACGCCATGGAGAGCGGCTCGGTATCCGCCATCCTTGCTGGTGGGGCTGCCCTGACCAAGACGACGTCGGGCACCACCACGCTCACCGCCGCCAACACCTACACCGGTGCCACCACGATCTCAGCCGGCACACTCCAGCTCGGAAGCGGTGGCACCACCGGATCGATCGCGAACACATCCAGCATCACGAACAACGCCGCCCTCGTCTTCAACCGCAGCAACGCCCTTACCGTCGGCTCCGCCATCAGTGGTTCAGGCTCACTCACCAAGCTCGGTGCAGGCACCACGACGCTCACCGCCAACAACACCTACTCGGGTGCCACCACAATCTCAGCCGGCACGCTTCAGATCGGAAACGGAGGCACCACCGGGTCGATCGCGAACACGGCGGGCGTCACCAATAACGGCTCACTCGTCTTCAATCGCAGTGATGCCCTCAATGTGGATTTCGTCATCAGCGGTTCCGGCTCGGTCACCCACTCAGGCTCCGGTATCCTGACGCTCACTGCCAACAACACCTACACGGGCGCCACGATCGTCTCGGCCGGTACGCTCCTCATCGGCGACACCGGCTCGATCGCGAGCACCTCGAGCATCACCAACAACACCGCCGTCATCTTCGACCGCACCACCGACCTCACGGTCGACTACACTCTTGCCGGCACCGGCACGGTAACCCATGCCGGATCCGCCACCACAACGCTCACGACTGCGAACACCTACACCGGCACCACGACGCTCCTCGGAGGCGTGCTGAAGATCGACACGCCAGGTGCACTCGGCGGCGGCAATCTCTATCTCGACGGCGGCGTGTTGGGCATCACGAGCAACTTCACGAGCCGCACGATGGGCTCGGGCAGCAACCAGGTGCAGTGGAACACCTCAGGCAACGGCGGTGGCTTTGCGGCCTACGGCGGCACGCATGCCGTCGATCTCAATGACGCCCCGTTTATCAACTGGAACCCCCAGATCGGTGACGGCGTGAGCCTCATCCTGGGCGCCGACGATGCCGACGGCACTGTCGATTGGCAGCAGAACATTCAGATCGGCGGTGGCGTGCAGGTGGGACCGCGCACGTTCGACGTGCGAAATGGCTCCGCGGCCGTAGACGCCATTGTCTCGGGAGTTCTCAGCGGCCCGAACGTCGATCGCTTTCTTCAGAAGACCGGCACTGGCACGATGGTTCTCACGGCGGCAAATACGTACACCGGAGCGACGGAAGTGGTCGCAGGCACGCTGCTGCTCAACGGCTCTCATGCCGGTGGCGGGCTCTACACGGTGAGCGCCGGGGCCACGCTCGGTGGCGCTGGCTCAACCGAATCCGACCTCTCGATCGCTGGCATCCTCTCGCCCGGCGCCTCGATCGAAACCTTTGAGAGCGGAGCCGTCAGCTTCACCGACCTCTCCACGTTTGAGTATGAGGTGGATTCCGATGCCGCCCTCGGCGTCGCGGCCGATCTCATGCTCGTCAACGGCGACCTCGATCTCACGGACACCGTGGAACTTTCCCTTGCCGACCTCGCCTCATCGCCAGCCATGTTTGCCATGAGCACGACATTCACCCTCATCAACTACGACGGTGTTTGGAACGACGGCCTCTTTACGGTCGGGGGCCATGAGATTCTCAACGCTGGTACGTTTACCGTCGGCCTGAACACCTGGCGGCTCGACTACGACGCGACGGCTGGCGGCGAGAACTTCTCCGGCCAATACGTTCACGCCAACTACGTGAACATCGTCGCCGTGCCTGAGCCCGGCACGATCGTGATGCTCGTCTCGGCCGCCGCCCTCGGCTTCTGTCTGATCCGTCGCAAGCGAGCGTGACCCGCCGCACGCCCCGGAGTATACGTCTTGGGCAAATCGCCCCAGGCCGCCCTCTTGAAGTGACCTGCCCAGCTTCGCGTAGAGCAGCAGTTGTTCGCCCGAGTCTTCAACCTGCTCATCGCTCCACTTGCCTCGACTGGTCTTGATGTCCGTCTGGCAAACCAGGCTTGGAGCAGTGGCCCGGTCGATGCCAACACGAAGGACGGTAGCCCCAGGCAGGCAGTCAGCAGGAGAAGGATGTGCCAGATCGGTTGGGCGCTGCCCCCAGGCTTCCACTCCGCGTCAGGAACGATCGGCACCATCGCGATCGCAGCGAGCACGAGCGCGCCGTGCAGGATTACCTGGGCCCGAGGTTGGAGCCAACGGCACGGTGCGTGGGCGTAGCCGTAGCCGGCAACCAGAAAGATCTGGAAGAAGAGCATGCAGGTGGTCCAGACCGCCGCGCTGCCGCCGAACCACGGCAGGAGGAACTTGGCAATCAGGGCTGCACCTGAAAGAGCAGGAAGGCACCCGTGAAGACTGTCAGTGAGTGAATCCACATGGCCCAGGTTGTACGTTTCGACGCCGCCGCGAGCCCACCCAGGCCCCTTGCGGCTTTGGGCCCGAACGTCTGGCAATGCTTCTTATCGCGATCGCCCCCACTCAGAGGGGTGGAGCAAATCGCTCCACCCCTGGTCGCTAGCGACCACTTCGTTGCAGCGATTCGCACCACATGGAATCGGCAATTGCAGGATTCCCATCTTCACATGGGCGCAAATAGCACTGGAAATCCAGCGACTACTGAATGCCAACAAGCGATTCGGACTAAGAATCAACTTTTAGGTACGAAATGTGCACTGCTTTCATGTTGCAAGGGTTGAGGTTGGCTCCCGCCTCCCGCCTCCCGCCTCCCGCCTCCCGCCGCAGGTTCCGTCATGCGTTCAACATCGCCCTTCTCGGCCCTCCCCGCCGTCGCCCTTCGTGGTGCCCTTGCCCTCCTTGTCACGCTCCTGGCCACGCTTCCCGCTCACGCCGACACGAATACGTGGGACGGCGGCTTCGGCAGCAGCGACCAATGGAGTAGAAAACAAAATTGGAATAACAACGACCTCAATCCTGGAGACGACATCGTTTTCGCTGGTACGACACGGCTCACGAACACGAACGACACCACGGCTGCCACCAGCTACGCCAGCATCACCTTCAACAACACCGCCGGCGCCTTCACGCTCAGCGGCGACTCGATCACGCTCGGCGGCAGCGTCACGAACAATGATGCTGACGTGCAGACCATCAACCTCGGCCTCATTCTCTCCGGCACGCGGACCTTCAACGCGGCATCTGGGAATCTTGCAATTGGCGGCGCGATCAGCGGCACTGGATTCGGCATCACCAAGACCGGCAGCAACTCGCTCACGCTGACCGGCACGAACACCTACACAGGTGCCACCACGATCTCCGCAGGCACGCTCCAGATCGGCGACGGTGGAACGACCGGATCGATTTCAAACACATCCGGCGTCACGAACAACGCGGCGCTCGTTTACAACCGAAGTAGTGGGAGTTTCACCGCCGGCTACGCCATCAGCGGGACCGGCACCGTTTCGAAAGTGGGGGCGAGCACGCTGATCCTCACGGGGACCAACACCTACACCGGCGCCACCACGATCTCCGCAGGCACGCTCCAAATTGGCAATGGCACCAGCGCTGGCTCGATTGCCAGCACCTCGGGCGTCACCAACAACGCGGCCCTCGTCTTCAACCGAACCGGCAGTTTTACCGCGAACTACGCGATCGGCGGGAGTGGCACCGTGACCAAGATCGGCTCGAGCACACTGACCTTCACCGGCAACAACACATACGCCGGCGCCACGACGATCTCTGGCGGCACGCTCGAGCTCGGCAATGGTGGCGCCACCGGCTCGCTTTCGGCGTCGAGCGCGGTCACGAACAACGGGTGGTTCTCCTTCCTTCGCAGCGGCACGGTTACCCAGGGCACCAATTTTGGCAGTGTCATCAGTGGCACAGGCACGCTCAGGCAGCGTGGGGTCGGCAGCACCGTCATCCTGAATGGGGCCAACACCTACTCCGGGCCCACGAGGGTTCGAAATGGTTCTCTCGTCGCGGGCGCGAACGCCCCATCAGGCTCGGCCGGTGCCTTCGGCAACGCCACGACTGCCATCGTGGTGGGTACGGGCAGCACCGAGGTTGGCGGAAACCCGTCGCTCCTTATCAACGGTGCGTTCACGGTGGGCCGCGCCATCGCGGTCGGCTCCGAGGGCAATTCGAATTCCTTCGGTGCGACCCTGGGTGGCCTCAACACGACCGGCACCTCGACGTTCTCTGGCAACATCACGCTCGGTACCGCGGCCACCAACTACACGATGACACTGCGAGCTGCTACCGGCGGCACGGTCGACTTCACGACCGGCACATGGACGACGAACAACAAGGCGATTGCCGTCGGGTCGTCGGGCAACACCGGCACCGTCAGGCTCAGCAATGATCTCGCGACGACGGGTGCCATCAGCCTGAACTTCGGCACGCTCCAAATCGGCAACGGCGGCACGACGGGCTCGATCTCAAATACCTCGGGTATCACGAACAACGCGACCCTTATCTACAACCGCAGTGATGCCCGCACCGTCGCGTACGGCATCAGTGGCAACGGCACCGTCACGAAGCAGGGCGCTGGCACGACGACCTTCACCGCCAACAACACCTACACGGGTGCGACCACGATCTCCGCCGGCACGCTCCAAATCGGAAGCGGCGGCACCTCGGGCTCCCTCGCTGGAACCTCGGGCGTCACGAACAATGCGGCCTTGATCTACAACCGCAGCGACGCCCTCTCGGTCGCTTACGGTATCAGTGGCAACGGCACGGTCACGAAGCAGGGCACCGGCACCACGACCTTCACCGCTGCCAACACCTACTCCGGCGGCACGACGGTGAGCGCCGGCACCTTGCTCGCCAACAACTCTTCCGGCTCGGCAGCCGGTACCGGGGCCATCGCTGTCAACAATGGTGGCACGTTCGGCGGCACGGGATCGGTCACCGGGGCCCTCACCATCAATAATCTCGGCACGCTCTCGCCCGGGGTCGCCATCGAAACGCTGGCGTCGGGTGCGGTCACCTTCAACACCGGGTCGACGTTCAAGTACGACGTGAATTCGTCGGTTCTGCCTGGTGTTGGAGCCGATCTCCAAATCGTGAACGGCAACCTCAGTCTTGCCGGCCTCGTGGATCTTGATCTCGGCGACATTGCAACAGTGCCCGCGGCGTTTGGCCTCGGCACCACCTTCACCCTGGTCAACTACTCCGGTAGCTGGAACAGCGGTCTCTTCACAGTTGATGGCGACGCGATTGGCAACGGCACCACGTTCATGGCGGGCATGAACACCTGGCGGCTCGACTACGACGCCACGGCGGGCGGCTCGAACTTCTCGGGCCAATACGTTCACGCCAACTACGTGAACATCGTCGCCGTCCCCGAGCCCGGCACGATCGTGATGCTCGTCTCGGCAGCCGCCCTCGGCTTCTGTCTGATCCGTCGCAAGCGAGCGTGACCCACTGCTACGATGTGGGGAACACAAGGAGGCTCTTCGTGCCGCAGCTTGCACAGACGCTCGTCATCGTCGCGACCCTCGCCGTCGGGGCGACTGCGGCCGACCCTGGCCACGCCCATTGGCCACAGTTTCGCGGTCCGGGATGCCGCGGCATCGCCCCCGATGACCCGCGGCTTCCTGACGAGTGGAGCCTCGTCGATGGGGAGCCAGGCCATGAAAACGTTCGCTGGTTCAAGCCAATTCCCGGCCGCGGATGGTCGTCGCCCATCGTGTGGGGTGATCGCGTGTGGCTTACCACGGCCGTCGCCGCCGACGAGCTCGATATCCCAAAACGCGGGCTCTACTTCGGCGGCAATCGCCCAGACACACCCGACACCGAGATGCGATGGGTCGTGCTCTGCCTCAACGCAGCCACTGGAGAAATCGTGTGGGAGCGGGATGTGGCCACAGCCAAGGCACCGGAGGCGATTCATCTCAAGAACAGCTACGCCTCCGAGACACCTGTCACCGACGGGAAACATGTCTGGGCCTGCTTCGGCAACGTTGGTCTCTTCTGCCTCGACGCCGCCACCGGCGAGATCGTCTGGAAACGTGACTTTGAGCCCCGCGTGACGCGGTTCGGCTGGGGGCCTGCCGCATCGCCCGCCCTCCACGCCGGCCGCATCTACGTTGTTCGCGACAGCGAAGAAGCCTCCACGCTGACCGCCTACGACGCAGCCACGGGCGAGACGGTCTGGGAAGTCGAACGCGACGAGAAGAGCAACTGGTCGAGCCCCTTTGTCTGGCAGAACCGCCTCCGCACCGAGATCATCACGCCGGGCTCCGGCCTGTCGCGTGCCTACGACCTCGAGGGCAAGCTGCTCTACGAGTTTTCCGGCGCATCCTCCATCACGATCGCCACGCCCTACGCCGTTGACGATCTGCTCTACGTGAGCTCCGGCTATGTGATGGGCCGCAGCAAGCCCCTCTGGGCGATTCGCCCGGGAGCTGCTGGCGACATCACGCTCGCCGAAGATCAAACCTCGAGCGATGCCATCGCCTGGAGCCGGCCCGACATCGCGCCCTACAACCCGACGACGCTTGTTTACGGCGAGCTGCTCTATGTTCTCACCGATCGTGGCATCGTGTCCTGTTTCGATGCGGCGACGGGCGACGAGCTGTATGACCGGCAGCGGCTCCCCGAGGGCCGCGCGTTTACGGCCTCACCATGGGCGTTCAACGACCGAATCTTCTGCGGAAATGAATATGGCGAGACGTTTGTGGTTCGGGCGGGGCGCGAGTTCGAGATCCTACGTGTGAACCGGCTCACCGAAGACGACATGATCATGGCCAGCCCGGCAATCTCCGGGGGCCGGCTGCTGCTGCGGACGTCCCGAGGGCTTTTTTGTATCGCGAAACCCGAATGAGAGCCTGTCCGAGAACCGGTCGTAAGCCCAAAGGTCGAGCGAGCGGCTTTGCTGGCAAGGAAGGCGAAGCAGGCGAATCCAGGGAGATTCGTCGATGCAGCCTGACGATGTCCAGCATGCCGCGCAGCCGACCGACGGCAGACAAGGTTTTCGGATAGGCTCTGTCGCACCGCTGGCATCGGGCTTGACCAGGACGCGATCGGCTGGGACTCTCCCGCCTCCCGCCGGAGCCCACCCGCCATGAGTCGTCTCGCGCTTCTTTCGCTTTTTCTCGCTGGTTTTGCATCGGTCCGTATGGCGATGCCCACCGTTGCCGCCGCCGAGCGGGCCCCCGGGAGCGTCGCCGACCTCGCCGATCGTCTCAAGACGGGGCTGCGGGTGAAAGCACCCGTTGATGCTGCCTTTGTTGATCGCGTGGCGAAGGCCGTTCACGAAGGGCGATTGCCGGAGCAGGTAGTCGATTCGACCTACTCATGGGCGATCGCTCGCGGCAAGAAGTATCCCTTTCCCGCGTTCGAGCATGTGATCACGCTCCAAGCCGCCAAGCTTGGCGTCTCGCTGTAGCAGCGCAGGCGCGACGCACCATGCGTCGCCCGGGTCCCTGCGTCATTTCGTCAGGTCGTACACCGCGTAGATGTCGTTTGCATGGAGCCGTGGATACGGAAGCTCGTCGATGCCAACGCTCTCGAGCGGCACGATCGCGTGTGTCGCCCCATACTGACTGGCCACGTCGGCCACCCGCGCTGGGCCGAGCGTCGCCGTCGACCGCACCCCGTTCGTCATCGTGCCATCGATTGAGAAACATTCGATGAGTCGCTTCCGCCAGGCGACAAGGGACGCGGCATCCTGCGGACAGTTCTTCCACGACACCACCTCGCGGCGACCCGTGCGCCAGGTGAGCGTGGCCGCCCCACGAGGGGTGAGCACACAGGCCTCGGGAGGGGTGTGCTCCCGCACCCAGTCGCAGATATCGACCCATGCGGGAGCGTCTACCTTCGAGTCGGCCCGCGACATGAGCTCGCGGCCAGGCAATGGCCAGTGCTGCGACTGGGCCGCGAGATCGACAAGCAGGAGCGCCGTCGCGAGTGTCCGCAGGCCGCGTGGCGACATCGCCACGATCCGCCG
>JBGTGN010000202.1:0-13883 GCA_041746715.1 Pirellulales bacterium
GGCCAGGTCGAGGTAGGTCGAGTTCCAGGTACTGCCCCGCACGAAGAGGCCCGTGACCTTGATCGGGGTGTTTGAGACTGTGCTTGCCGGCATCGCCACGCTGACACTGTCGGCTCCCGTCGATTCGAGGGTCACATCCCCCGAGTAGAAGCCTACGGCAGTCGCCGCCGCGAGCCGGATCGAGAGCGTGCCGTTGACGACACCGTCGACTGGCGTGAACGTGGCCGTGGGGCCGTAGTTCACACCGTCGCTCGAGACCTCGTAGCCGGTTGGGGCCGTGGCCGTGATGACGTCCGTGAGATCCGAACCGCTGACGCTGATCGTAGAGGGAAGCGACGCCGTACCGGACGTTGTTGAAACCGCACTGAGCGTACCTGTCGTGCCAATCGTCGGGTCAGCGACCGGTGCCTCCACCGTAAAGGTCGTCGGCGAAGGGATGTCGACGGAGACTTCTGTCGTGAAGGCGGTCCAGTTTCCGGGCGTGTAGACCGTCGTACGAATGCCGGCCGCCGTGTCGGTTACCTGGAAGAGATCATTGAGGCCGCCGTCTTGCATCGCGGCCCCATCCAGATTCAGCGAGAAGGCGGTCGTTCCCTCGACGAGGGCGCTCGGCAGATAGGTCGTTGTTGTTCCAGCCACCCCCTCGGTCAGGAACGGGAGACTGGCGAAGCCTGCGATCCAACTGGCATCGTCGGTCGTCGCCGGCGGCAAGCCTTGGTACGCGAAGAGGTTGTCGCCGGAGCCATTGAGGCCGAAGTTGGCCGTCGTCACGTCACTGAGCCCGGCGGTCGAACCTCCCAGGAACGTGTTGCCACCCCACTGCCACTTCTGGCCCGCTCCCCGACCAGACTCGTAATCGAACACCGTGCCGGCCGTAAAGGCCTGCGTGAAGGTGATGGTCGAACTGCCCTCGTTCGTGGTCAGCACGGTCCCTGTCCAGGCGTTGTCCGTAATCACGAGCTGCGTTCCGGCGATCACGTCGGCCAGGAGCACGAACGTGATCTTGTCTGGATTCGTCGATTGGAAGCCGGTGAACGCGATCCCGCCGGCGGTCAACTGGGTGCTGGTGACCGTGAGGTTCTCCCCGAACACGGCCGAGTTGCTGTTCTTGAAGCCTGTGCCAGCCACGAAGTAAGCCGCGATATCGCCGTACACGCCGCCCGGAATCGGTGACGACGTGACGATCTCGAAGTTTCCGCTGGAGTCAAAGGTCGTCGTGCTGCCCAGAAGCACGCCTGCCTGACCTCCGCTTCGAACCTCGACCGTGCCGACCGGCGTGCTTGCGTCGATGGGTGTCACGGTGCCGGTGAACGTCACGGCCTCGCCATAGGCGATCGTAGACGGCGA
This sequence comes from Pirellulales bacterium, assembly GCA_041746715.1. GTDB lineage: Bacteria > Planctomycetota > Planctomycetia > Pirellulales > UBA1268 > QWPN01. The sequence continues at coordinate 1,348 of JBGTGN010000202.1, forward strand.
CATCGTCACCAGCGTGGTCGTCGTCGCGACCCCCGGCTGCTCGACGACCAGCTCCGTCGCAAACGGATCACTCGTGCTTGGATTGAAGAGGTTCGTCGATGGGTTTCCAGCTGGCACGTACTGGGCGGTGATGTCGGCGTAGGTGCCAAAGGCGATGGACGAAGTCGCGACCGTCGCCGTGCCCGTGGCGCCCGAGCCAGTGAGCGGGGCCGTGGCGAGGAGCGTCGAACCGCTCCGGAAGAGCACCTGCCCGGTGGGTGTGTCGGTGCCCGAGCCGGCGGTCACGGTCGCCGTGAAGGTCACTTGGTCGCCCACGTCGACGGTCGTCGGTGTGACCGCCGTCACCGTGGTCGTCGTGCCGATGCCGGTGCGCGGCACGTATGTGATGCCTCGGAAGCCGTAGTTGGTTCCCGCCACGACCGGCGTGGCCAGGTCCACAACCGACACCGCTGAGAAGTCGGCGTTGTAGCCGGTGGTGTCGGTGAGCGTTCGCACGCCGCCCGTGGTCGTCGTGCCCACGGTCGCGTAGAGCGTGACGTTGCCCGTATCCACGACACCGGTGACGTTCCTGACATCCGCGATGGTGATCGTGCCATTATCCACCCAGGCATCAGCGACATAGCTGAACTTCCGAAGCGCCCCGGTTCCCGAGGAGTTCGTGATGTAGAGGGTGTCGTAGCCGGTGTTGCCCCAGCTCGCCGTAGCGTCGAGATCGGCGTAAAAGAACGACTGGTATTGATTGCCCGACGTGGGCAGTCCAGCACTCGAGAGCGGTTGCGAGTCGGTGGTCGGAAGGCCGGTGCCGATCTGGTAAGCGCCCACGGCCGGAGAGCCGCCTCCCGCCGAAGCCAGGAGGTTGCCGTCGAGCACCGAAACCTGACGGGTGTTGGTAAGCGCGCTGATCGTGGTGGCGGTCGTGCCGAGAGGTCCATCGACATACCGGACACCACCGCTGGAACTCGAGCCGGCGCCCGAGAGCCAGAAGTTGGTGCCGTCGTCGGTCACGACCCCGCGCAGAGAGTCGTTGATGTAGGCGCCTGTGATCGCCTGCGACGTGTCCACCGAGCCGTCGACAGCCACCTTCGCGATCACGCGGGCGGCATTCGTGCCCGAGGATTCGACGTTCGGCGTGAGCGCGTCGGCACGGTAGCCACCGAAGGTGACGCTCTGCCGGTCGCCCGAGAGCGAGAGCGTGCCCTCCGTCAAGGAGTTGCCACGCAGCGTGATGGCGGAGGCTCCGGCAGACGCGACCGGGATCTCCTGCACGAGCACGCCCGCGGCGGTGTATTCGAGGAGCGTCAACGCGGCCCCTGAGCCGTCGAGTGGGTTGGTTCCGTCACCGGCGCGAAGCACGAGCAAATTGCCGGGCGTGAGGGGCAGGATGCCAACGAGCGTCGTGAACGAATCGACACTCGTGTAGGTCGTGCCCTCGGCGTTGGTGGCGAACGCCTTGTACGAGTAGGCGGTGTCGGCGGCCAGGCCCGTGGCGTCGATGGTGAATGTGCCGGTGGTGCCGGACGTCGTGACCATCGTCACGCCCAGGCCTCCGATGGCGGGATCACCGTTGACGCCCGTCTGGGAGTAGACGACGCCACGTGCCGTAATCGTGCTGCCGCCGTCGCCGAGGACGGTACCGCCGAGGGTCGCCGAGGAGTCGGTGATATCGGTCGCCGTGGGAGCGTTCACGACCGGAGCCGTGGCGGCTGCCTGAGGCGTGCCATCGACGCTCGCGGTCGCCGCTCCGGCACCAATCGTGTTCACTGCCCGCACCTGGATGCCGTAGGTCACGTCGTTGACGAGCGGCAGTGCCGCCGAGGAGATCGACGTGATGGTGAACGAAGTGCTTATGCCAGCGCCGGAATCCTTGAAGGTCGCGCCGCCGTCGGTCGAGTATTCGTAGCCCGTGATCGGCGCGCCGCCGTTGTCCACAGGCGCCGTGAAGACCAACTCGAGTTGGGCATTGCCAGGCAGGACGACGAGGTCTGTCGGCGCTGCCGGCGCCGACAAGCTCGAGAGCGTCACATTGTCAAACCGCCAGGTGCCACCCGTGCTGTAGTCGCCCGTGGCGCTGCTCGTATCCGGCGAATAGACCGCGCCGGCGTTGGAACGCATGTAGGCGGTGTCGGCATCGAAGGGTTCGAGGGTATTGTTCTGATCGAACGCCTGCGGCGAGAAGATCGAAACGATCCGCACGCCGAAGCCTGGGTTATTGCTCGCGCCAACCACGTCACTGAAATCGACGTTGTACGTCGAGAAGGTGTCGTGCGGCGACAGGCCGCCGCCGTTGTTCCAGAAACCGGTGACCCAGTTGGCACCGGCGTCCAGCGTGTAGTCGACCTGCGACCATCGGGACGCGGTTCCCGAAGACCGATGGTCGAATGAGAAGCCGATGTTGTCGTAGCCGATGGTGTCAAAGTCGAATTCGACCCCGCGGAGGCCGCTTTCGGTCGACTGCGCGGCGTAGGTGCTCGTGTTCCAGCCTTTCCCGCCACCATTTCCAGTGGCAAACGTGGCGGTGGTGCCGCCGATCAGTGCCGCCGTACCAGAGCCGATGTCCGGAAGCAGGGAATCGGCATCGAACGTCCACTGGGCGATGGTCTCGGCGGCAAGCATCGCTCGGCCTTCGAGCTGCTCAAAACGCGAGAGGTTCCCGACACGCTTCAGGGCCGCCCGACCACTCCGCCGTCGCGTGGATGCCTTGGCGTTTCGTCGTGAGAAAAGTCCGAGGAGAGTGCCCGTCATGGAATCAAAGCCTTTCTTGAGGAGACGATCGCCGACGAGCGTACGCGGCTTCCGTGAGGAACATGCGAGCGACTGTATGAGACCTTCGTGAGATGGCGAAGGCGATTTACTGGGGCGCGGGGACGGATTCGTTCCCGGCCCTCGTCACGAGGGCGCAGAAGACCTGAAGATCGATGGTTTCGTCGAGAAACCGCGTCGATGCATCCCCGAATGTGGCCGTGATGCCGCCGCGATGGAAGGAAAACGGCTCGCCGTCATTGGTGACATTCATCGGGATGCCTGCGTTCGGTGCCGCTCCTTTCGTGCCATCAGGCTTCATCGGATCGACCTTGAACGGACCAAGGCTGTCGGCCCAGCCGACGCACTGGTTGACGGTGTTGGCGAGAGGCGTCGTGCTCGCTCGGTAGACCAGTGGCCGACCGGCACATTCCACCACGAGGAGCGTCTTGGACAGGCCATCGCTCACTTCCCGGAGCCTGGTCACCAGATCCTTGTCGACGATTCCCTTACTCGTTGCGGAGCCGCTCGGATAGCGCTCGGGACTGACGACGTCTTTCTTGACGCCGGTCATCGTCTCGTAGTCGGTCGTGCCCGGGTTTTGCTGCCAGGTTCCCAGACCGGGCCTGGCACTATCGGAGTCGGGCGACGACGGCACGGTGACCTTCGGGGCCGACGGCGACGAAGGGCAGTGGTACACGCTGACCCGTCGCATCGAAACGGCCGCATTGGAATCGTTGCGGACTCCCAGCGCAGGATCCAAAGCACTCGAGGCCGTGTTGGCTGTGCCGTCCCACCAGTGCTTGTTCCAGTTGTAGTTTTCTACCGTTGCCTTCTCTTCGAGATACGGCATGACGATCACCCGCCAGGAGTGCTCACGCCGCCCAGGGTTGCCCTCAGGTGGCTTTGGGAACTTGGTCGTGTTGGCCGAGTCGGTCGTGTAGCAGGCGGCCGGAAACCAACGCTTTGTCTCGGAGCAGACGAGAAACGCCAGGCCCATCTGCCGGCAGTTGCTCATGCACTGGGTCCGTCGGGCCGACTCGCGGGCGCTCTGCACGGCCGGCAGGAGCAGGCCGATGAGCGTGGCGATGATGGCGATCACGACCAAGAGCTCGACGAGCGTGAAACCGCGCCTCACGGTTGGCAGGATGCCTCGAGCCGGCGTGAAGGAAGGGGCGACCATCATGAACTCTCCATGCCCTGTCGTTGTCGCGGTCAACGCTACGCTACGGGTTATCGATGAGCGTTTCGTGAGCTTTGCGTAGAACCCTCAACTCGCGTGGCTCGGGGTCGCCCGAGCCACGCGAGCAAGATCTTCACTTGAGGCCATCCTTCAGGCGGCCGCGCGGCGACGCGAGCGATAGACCATGAGACCGACGGACCCGATGCCGGCGAGGAGGGCATAGGTCGATGGCTCGGGAACGGCCACCGCGGCGGTTCCGGGCGACCCGATGTTGGCGAGTGCATCGGCCGAGGTGAATCCGACCTGATCGAGGAGGCTTCCGGAAATGGTTCCGACATTGCTGACCAGGCCCGCGGACTGGGTGCCGAAGCCGGTCACGAAATCACCCGCGTCGTCGTAGGCCCAGTAGAAGGAGGAGCCGGTGGTCGCGGCACCAAAGCTGGTCTGGGGCGTCTGCGCGACTCCTGACCCATTGAACAGCACGACGCCGTCTCCGCCGGAACCGAAGCTGACGCCGCTGCCAGTGTAGGACCCGATGGTGGCGGTGACGGCGCTACCACCCCAAAACGTCCGAAACGCTGGGATGTCCGTGAGGGGAGCGGCAGTCTCGAGAAATACGACTGTTTCGCCCGAGGTGATGGTGGTCACCCCGTTGAGGGCAACCGACGAAGCGAAGCTGAAGCTCCCGTCATCCATGGTGAAGCCGGTGATATCGACGGAGCCAACGCCATAGTTGGTCACTTCGAACCAGTCAGCCGTGCCACCGCCTCCGCTCGAGCTCATGACCTCCGTGATACGCAGTTCGGCTGCGTGCGCCGTCACCGAGCCGATCAGCCCGGCGACAGCGATGCCGCACCATGCGGCAAAGGAACGAGGGAAGCAGAGCTTGGAAAGCATAGCGATCAACCTTTCTTCTTTCAGGAGAGAAGTGAGTACGAGGTGGTGGGCGATCACGGTCCACCCAGGGTGCGTGGACTGCGGCAAACAGACGTGCCAGAAAGCTACCGACCGAAAATGCGTATCTCGTGAAAAGCCGGCGAGTTTTTCGTGAGCGAACTTTCGGCTCAGGCCTTCCGCCGCAAGCGATAGACCACGAGGCCGATGGCTCCGGCACCGATGAGAGCGAGGGTCGACGGCTCCGGCACCGGAGCGACTTCGAGCCCGCGGAACGAATAATTCGCGCCGGCCGTGGCCAGCGAGCCGGCCGACGAAAACGTCGCCCCGTCGAACGTCAGTCCATAGAGCGTCGAGGGGTTCAGCGTGAAGATCGAGTCTTCCGTCAGCCCGAAGTTCACCGCCAGACCGGTCAGGCCGGTGCCGATAGAGGCCGAGACATTGCTTTGGGTCCACGACAACCCATCAAAGGTCCATCGCTCGAGAATATCTCCGTTGGTGATATAGGCCACGTTCCCTGCGCCGTTGATCGCGAAGTCGTAGGGACTGGCCGATCCCCCCATGTCGATCATTACCGATGCCGTCGCGGCCGACGTGGGAAGGTCGGTGTCGAGCGTCCAAACCCCGCGAGACGCTCCGGAACCAGTGGAAAAATAGAGCTTGCCATTGATGATGTTCACGATGCGCGAGTTGGTGATCGCACTCTGAATCGTCGTGTTCGAGCCGTCGTTGTAGACCGTTCCGGTGTTCGAGCCGGCGAAATAGGCTCCGGTGTTGGAGGTCACGGCCGAGCGTATGTTGCCGGCGCTATAGGCGCCGATGGCGACAGGCGTGCCAACGGTGCCGTCCATGCCGATGCTCACGTAGCCACGCGGAGCATTCGCGTCGGTCCGCGACGACAAAGACCCTGACCCAGCGAACGGCGGAATGTAGCCCGCAATCGCGAAGGACTGGCCGTCTTGCGAGAGCGACAGAGCTCCCTCGGACGTTGCCGTGCCGCTGAGTTGGAGGCCCGTTGTGGCGTCGGGCGAGACCGTGATGGTTTGAACGAGCGAGCCTGCGGTCGTGTATTCGAGAACCGAGACGGGGCCGCTGGAATTCACGGGCGTGGTGACGCCGTCGCCCACGCGGGACAGTACGAGGTTGCCTGCGCCAATGGGCGCGGCGATTGCGGCCGTTGCCGTGAACAACGCGATTCCGCCGGCCGCGGCCAGGCCTGTCAAAAACTTCCGGAACATTGCGAACTCTCTTTCAATTTCAGGGTTGAAGCGGTGGTGCCACAAACGGCCGCACTGTGATCGGATGGGTGTCGTGAGGGACGGTCCCTCAGGCAAAAATGAAAACGAAGCCTCGGCGCGAGCCGAGTGCAGACGGCGCGTCGGAGCGCCTTCGGCGGACGAGAGATTGGCAATCCGCGGGCCAAACGAAGCCGCTCACAAAGAGCTCATAAATGGCTCGTGTTCGTCACGCGTTTCGCGAGAGAACGACCCTCTTGGAATCACAATGTGAGTGTCTTGTGAGGGCGCCGCGCACGGCGTCTCACCAAAATGGTGAGACCATTTCGTTGAGGCCCACCTTGATGGTGAGTCTGATTGAGCGCGCACTTCGGATCTTGATCGGACGAATCGCTACACGATTCGCCCTGGCGATGCCCGCATGGCATCCTTGAAATATGTCAAATTGGTCTTCTTTTTGGCTGTTTTGTGGGTCTGCTCGAGCCCAGTGGGTCTGCGCATGCTCGGTGAACCCACCGCCGCCGTCGCGTTTGAGGGGCTGCGGTTGATTCACCAACAAGCAGACAGTTGCAGTTTCCGTGCCAACAGTTGCAGTTTCCGTGCCAATTCGCAGTTCCCGTGCCAATGCTCGAAGGGCCGTAATAGATACTGCAATGCGACAGTCCTTCCGTGAGCCTTTCGTGGGAGGTGCCGAGGGCCCGTCTTGGCGTAGCTAGAAAGTGCCGATGCCGTGCGCCACAATGGCGACCTTGCAAATCCGTGGCACGATTGGCCTGCACAAAGGGAAGCCGCAAATCGTTGTCACGCGGCCCGAGCAAATCGAAGTGCTCGAGGCCGTGCCACCAACTGAGGACGTCGAAGAAAAGTAAGTCACCACGTGGTCAGACAATCTCCATCGGATCGTCATCAGCATTTTTAGTGTCGAGAACCTGTTCGACGACGCCGACGCGGTGGCCTTGCAGGAGGTCGATCCCGACTTTCCTGACGGACGTGCCCCGATCGACTTCATCACCTGCTCGCCGGCGATGCGAAAGCGCTCCGTCGCAGGCTCGGCCGAGGTGAGGCGGGCTCCGTCTTCGCAAGACGGTTCTGATCACGACCCCCAATGGGCAACGTTTCAGTTGAACTGACCAGCGCATCCAAGCGCCTCTTGACGAATGGCAGGGGCTCGGGGCTGGTTTTGCCCTGCAACGCCTCCCGTCTCGAAAATGCCTGTCCTTTAGGGCCCTTCTTGAGGGCCCTTGCGTATCCGACGGGTCCCGCTGCCTGCCGTCAACGAAGATGCCTGTCCTTTTGCCCTTGCGATGCGAGGGGTATAGTGATGGCATGGACACCATGATCTCCCGTGCCGTCGATGAGATCCCCGAGGCGAGCCGTCATTCTTTGGAGGCACTCCTTGGTCGCGAGCTTCATGGTCATCAGCAGGTGTTCATCATGGTGGTCGATCCAGCGCCCTGCCCGAGCGACATCAGTCGCGAAGCCGCTGCGGCCGGACTTCGAGCGATCATGTCGCGTGCCGGAGGGCATGCGGAACTCGAGGGTGTTTCCGAGACGGAAATCGATGCAGCCGTCGCTGAAGCGATGGAGCATGTTCGCCGCCGAGCCGTCTGATGCGGATCGTGCTGGACACGAACGTGTTGGCGCGATCTTTGCCGCGTCGCGGGAGTGCGGCCGAAGCGGTCCTGTTGTCGACACTCGCTTCACCGCATGTGCTTGTGCTCTCGGAGTTCCTCCTGGCAGAGCTTGCCCGTGTCCTCCGGTACGAACGAATGCGACAGATTCACGGACTTCCGGAAGGTGACTTGGTAGCGTTCGTGGATTTCTTGCGAGATGCAGCAGAGTTGGTGGATGTTCCGGCTGCGGCTGCCGATGCTGTCGTACTCGCGGATCCCAACGACGATCCGATCATCGCCACGGCCGTCCTTGGCCGTGCCGATGTCATCGCGACGTGCTTGGCACACTCGATCGCCATGTTCGGTATTGCTTGGTGCAGGCCTATGCCTCGACCTTCGGCATTCGCATCCTGACCGATGCAGACCTGATGGCCGAATTCCGATCGGTCAAGGATTCCGGCGTTGCAGAGCAGGAATTGTGAGTTGTCGTGAGAAATCGGTCGAGTATCTCGATAGGGAGAAACCGGGTGTTCGCTTGTACCGCGCCTGGAAACGCAAAGAGCCCGCGGGCCATTCAGGAAGCGAGGCTCCGGGGAGAGCTCGTTCCCCAATGGCGGGATGGCCAAGTGGTCTGGATTCGCCCGGACGAAATCGAACTGCCCGCCGCCCCAGACGCTCGCGCCACGGCGACCACGCCATGACAGGGCGGATGTCGTTTCGTCGACCAGCGTCGCCGGCGCGGCGTCCCGCCGTCTCACCAGAGCGTTTGCCCGTCACTCCTCGGCGTAGATCGCGCTCCAAGGCCCAACGGTGCTCGACACGTTCGACTCGAAGTCGAACCACCAATAGCCCGCATCGGACTTCGTCATCCACCCGAGCCTTTGTCCATCGAAATCGGCTTTCACGGTGGAGCCGTCCGTGCGTGTGACGATGATGTCACCATTCGGCTGCTCACGCTGCAGCTCTTCCCGCCGCTCCGCCACATCCAGACGCTTCCGTTCCGAGGCGATGAGAACTTTTTTGATGGTCAGGCGACGACGCTGAAGCGCCGTACAGAGCGTCTGCACCGACAGGTCCGTCTGAAGTTCTGCCTTGAGCTCCCGCAACGTCAGGTGAGGCTTGTGGTGAATCAGGTCACGCATTTGCTCAGCCAGCGGAGCCCAAAGCGGTATGCGCCGCCGCTTCAGTAGCAACGCAACCTTGTTGAGTTCGCGACGCTCCTGCTTGATCCGACGGCCCCCCGCCTCACTGACTTTGAAGTGTGTGGCAACCTCATGTGTCCCGCGACCTCGATCGCATGCCGCGAGTACCTCGCCACGGAACTCTTTTGAGTACGGTTTCATCGGCACCTCCGTGTAGGTGCCTCCATGCCCCCCCCTGCGCAGAGAGCGCTAGATCTATTTCAGACGCGCTCTAGTGAACGAATCGGGGACTCCGGGGCCCTGAGTGGCTTTGCCCTGCAACGCCTCCCGTTTCCCACATCCGTTGAAAATGCCCGTCCTTTTCCGGTTCCCTGGATCCATTTCCCGGTCCAGCAGTGCCCATGCGGTAAGCAGCCGAGGCGCCTCGTTTGCGCAGAGTCCTATGAATTGGGAAAGGAAAACTAAGGATTTTCGCCATTTTCACCATTTGGCCTACTTTTTGCACAGGTTGGTCTGGCGTCATTGTCATCCGGAATGGCCGAACGCTCATCAAAATCTTGCAGAATCTTAACTTTGACCTGGTCAAATGCTCATCCGCGGCGACTACCTTACGCCCGTCACCTGGAGGACAAACGGAGTCACCTAGAACAGAAGTCAACGCGGCAAGGGGCAAGAACGGCCCCCACCGGCCGGCTCCAACGCCGGCAACCCGCGGCCAAGATTTGTCGGTCAAATTTTCTAGGCGGGCGCGTACGACGGAAGGATCACCATTCCTGGCGGAATACTTGAGAAAGGGTTTTATGATGAAAACGAGATATTTGACCTCAATCGCGCTTGCCGCTTTGCTGGCAGGCACGATTTCTACCGCGAACGCGACGGTGCTCTACGAGTCGTCTATGACGGCAGGGGTTACACCACCGAGTCCGGCACTCACTAGCGGCAACCTCGTGGGGCAGGATGGATGGGCAGCCCATAGTGGAACCGGGAGCCTTATCCAGGTCGGGGCAACGGGAACGACGCTTGTCCAGGGGAGTGGCTCTCGGGAGGACGCAAACCAGGCTGTCACGGCGATCGTGGCTGGGCAAACCTACTACTACGGGTTTGACGTCGAAGTATCGGGCGGTGATACGGACGTTTATTTCGCCCACTTCCTAAACGGTGCGACGACTTTCACGACTCGTGCGTGGGTAACCGCAGATGCAGGTGGTGATTTCACGTTCGCCTTGAGTTCGGGTAATTCAATCGGTGCCACATGGGCGACTCCTCTCACTTTCGGTGAAACCTACCGTGTCGTCGGAGCGTACGATTTCGACTCGGGGACTAATCGTCTATGGGTCGATCCTGTTTTGGAGACCGATACAAACCTTTCTGTGGCCGGTGCCGCCAGTGTGGCTTTCGACGCATTTGCCTTTCGGCAATCGTCTGGTGACAGCCAGCAGTTGATTACCAACCTAGCGGTTGGGACCACGTTCGCTGATGTCGTGCCAGTGCCCGAACCCACAAGCTTTGCCCTCGGCGGCGTTGGCCTTGTCGCCCTGGCGGGCATCGCCCGCGCTCGCCGCAAGCAGACCTGAGCCGCTCGCTTCTTGACTGAACGTTGAAACCCCCGGCCCTCACTCGGCCGGGGGTTTTTTGCGTCTTCGGGCCTCTCGGCTCGATACTCAGGACGCCCACACGCCGCTGTGGGGAATCGGACGGGCAACCAAACGATCCGGCTACCTCCAGCGGCTCGCCCGAAGCCATGGCCATGCGATTCTCTTTTTTCGCATGACGTTGCGTGCCCAGGCCAGCTTCGCTTGACCCGGCTCCGTGCCAGAAAAACATCACCAGGGCGCCCTCTGGGACCGGCGGGATGCAAGGCCGCTGACAATGCCGAAAGGCCATGGTTTCTAACATCATCCGAATGAAAGCGATGCTCTACTGCGCACGCGGTCTGGCTCAACTTCCCGACATCGGCCAAGAGACAACCACCTGACGGTGCTCGCTCGAGACCCAAGCGTATGGGTCGCCTTCGAGGATCGTCCTGAACCCCGAGCAGTACTCGAGGAAACAGATTCTTGCCAAGGACGGCAATTCAGTCGGTCGATCGGCACCATCATCACATTTTTTGGTTTCAAACAGAGGGCAACGGGCATGAAACTCAGTCGAATCAATATCGTGCAGGGCCTTTTGGCCTGCGTGCTGGCAAGCGTGCCATCGTTTGCGAAGGCACAGCAATTTTTTCGAACCGATGGAACTAGCGGGACGTGGGTTACCGGAACCAATTGGGGTGCAACGCCCCTCCCGACAGGCGGATCCGCTTGGGTATCCGGTTCAAGCGGAGTGTTCAACGCAAACTCGACTGCAACTTTCGCCACCACCACTGTCGGAAACGTGACCGTAGCGGACGGCATAACGGTCACCGTCAATCAAGCTGGCACTCTATCCACCGGCAGTGCATCTGCTCGTACCTTTGATATTGGTACGGGGTCATCATTGAATTGGACTACTCAGAACGTCAGTACTTCTGCAAACCAGGCTGGTTTCATTAAAAATGGTGCCGGTACTTGGAACATCGGAGCTCAAGGTAACGCTTATAACGCTGCCAACTCGGGCTTCACCCTGAATGCCGGTACAGTCATCGTTAGTGGAAACAACTCGTTTGGTGGTGCGAATAGTACGCTAACGCTTAATGGCGGTACTATTCAGTCGACTGGTACGCGTGCTTACGCGAACTCGAGTATCATCGTTGGCGGAAACTTCGAGAACACTGGCACTGGCAACGCTACCTTCTCTGGAACGGTTGCGTTAGGATCAGCGATTCGCACGATTACGAACAATCTAACCAGCGGAAGCCGAGTCTACTCCGGGGTGATTTCTTCGGGTGCTGGGTCGGGCCTGACCTTTGAAGGTTCGGGCGCGGGCGAGACGGCCATCACGAACGCGGCCAACACTTTCACCGGCGATATCAACATCAATGGTGCTGAAGTTCGCTTCACGACCGACGGCAGCATGGGCAACGCGGCGAACGACATCATTGTCGACGGTGGCCGATTTTCGAAAGCGAGCGATGCAACCGCGGTCACACTCGGCGCAGGCCGTAGTGTATTCGTTGGTGACGGTGTCGGCACCTCGATCAGCAGCCCGGGTTCGGGCACGCTGGTGATCAACACGGCCATCGCCGACAAGACCAGTGAAACCGGCTCATGGGCCAAGCAAGGTGGCGGCACCCTCCAACTCGGCGGTGTCAGCACCTACACGGGCAGCACCGCGATCAACAACGGCACGCTCCAGGTGACGACCGGCAACGACCGGTTGCCCACGGGCACGGTGGTGAGCCTCGGCCAGGCCGCCAGCAGCAACGTCGGAGCATTCGATCTCAACGGGTTCAACCAGCAGGTGGCTGGATTGAATTCGACCACGGGCACGAATGCCACGGCTTTCAACAACACCATCACGTCGGCGGGTGCGGCGACGCTCACGTTGGGTGGCAGTGGCAGCTACGGCTACGGCGATGGCACCGACGCGAATTCAGGTGTGATCGGCGGAGCCATCAGCCTGGTCAAGAGCGGGTCGGGCACCCAGACTCTGGGCGATGTCAACACCTACACCGGCACCACCTCGATCACCGGTGGCACGCTGGCGATTGCTTCGACCGGCAGCATCAATGGCTCATCGGGCGTGACGATCAATGGCGGCGAGTTGAAATACAACGGCTCGGCCTCGCTGACCGCGCCGATCACGTTCACCG
>JBGTGN010000203.1:0-10026 GCA_041746715.1 Pirellulales bacterium
TTCCCACCGGGGAGAAGATCTCGATTGCGGAGATCCTCGCCGCGGCCGACGAATACCGCGCCGCGACCGGACGGCGGATGACTTTCGAATACGTGCTTCTCGGCGGCCTCAACGATCAGCCCCGGCACGCGCGCCAACTCGCCGGCTTGCTGCGCGGGCGCGATGCTCTGGTGAATTTGATTCCGTTCAACCCGGTCCGGGGTTTACCTTACTTGACGCCGTCGCCGCAGGATGCACGCGACTTTGCCGAGTGTCTGCGCTCGGCGGGATTCGTGGCCAAGCTGCGCAAACGCAAAGGGGCCGCGATCGATGCCGCCTGCGGGCAACTCCGCCGTGCCGCCGCTGGCTCGCGAACCTAGCTGAAGGTGCCCAGGAGCAGCACAAAGGCGAGAACAACGCCGAGAATGCCACCGATCCAGACGGTCCAGTGGACGGTGGCCAGGCCGATGGCGGCAGGGTCTTCGTGATGCGTGGCCGCGAAGATCAGGCTCGCCAGGGCCAAGAGGGGCAATCCGAAAAAGACGCCTGGAACCCGATCGGCGAACGTGGCCAGGATCGGAGTCACAAACGAAGCGGCAAGACACACGGCAGGCATAGCGTCAGATTCCCTTCTGCATCGACGGGCGATCCATCATGCTGGCGAGCGCGACTCACCAAACAGGCTTGGTGTACCCGAGCCATCGACGATCGTCTACCGCACCTACCGCGAGCCGCCTGTTGCGGGGTTTGGCTCGTCATCCTTGCCGGAGGCATGCCGGAGGGGCCCTGCCCAGGCGTCGTAGATAACAAGAAGATTTAAGAGACCGGCGAGCGTTGTATAGAGCGTCCCAAAATCAAAGGACCGTCCGAGCCGTTGCCGCCAGAGCGAGCTCTGGTCGCCCGGCTGCCGTGGTGCGAACCGACCGCCAGCAAAATCCTCGGGCCCAATCTCGGGGTCGTTTGCAATGACACGTTGCTGATAGCGTTCGGAGACGGCCTGCCCCCGCAGGAGCGGCGGCGCGAACCAGCCACTGCCGAGCGGTTGGTGAGCGGTGCCCGAGACAAGGGCCGCCTGCACGAGGGCGGGGATCGCCGCGACGCCAATGCCAGCCTGACCGATAAACTCCAGCCTTCTGTCACCGGGCCGCCACGACGCGTAGACCACGGTGCCGCCGCCGATCCACAGGCCCGCGAGGAATGTGCCAAGCAGCGAGACCATGAAGACCACACCCTTGAACCGACGGCCCTGGTAAAGCTGCCCGGCCCCGGGCACGAGCCAGGAAAGGAAAGCCGCGAGGGCCGGATTGGCCAGGTCGATGATGGCGCCGTCGTCGGGCGAAACCGCAACGAAGCGAGGTTTGGAAGGGTTTGCCCGTTGGGCCACAGTGGGATTCCTGGCGGATTTTGATCTGCGAAACGAGTCTACGTCATGCTGGACGGTGCTGAAACGCCACGGTTTCCCAGAGCGACGCCGGGTGTTACGCTACCTTCAAATTCCTTGGCCTGGGACTGCCGTGGTCCCTGAAGCCTGGGGCACATGGGCTCGTCATGGGTGGGTTTTGAAGATGCGGCGTCACATCCTCCTCGCGGTTCTTGCGGGTTTGTTTTTGATTGGCGGTTCTGGCTGCGCCCAGTCAAAAAAGCGGACGAAAGTCCGGAAGAAGGCTCCCACCGTCAGTCGTTCGACAAGCTCCCGGCCCCTCCCGACCCTCGGAGGCAGTCCCGCAGGGTCGGCCAACCGCACCAAGGGCCCGCAGACGATGCGGGTTTTGATGGTAGACGCCTGGAAAACGGACCTCTCGAGCACGTCGCCTGACAAGAAGATTCGAGCCTGCGAGGAGCTTGGCAACATGGGCTCGTCTGCAAAGTCGGTCCTGCCGGACCTCCAGAAGATAGCGAGCGACAGGAACCCGAAGGTCGCCGCAGCGGCAAAGGCAGCAATCGCCGCGATCAGCCGGTAGAACCTCTTTCCGTGACATGCCAAGTCGAAGCTACCGGGGCGGTGCCGCCCTCCTTCGCGAACGCTGACGGTCTCGCCCTTGGTGTTGGCTGCGCGGCCGAGACCACGCTCGTCGTGCTCCAGGGCCGTTCGACTCGGTGCTACGGCCTCGGGGCGAGGGTTGATTCTTCGAGGCTGCGGAGTTTCTCGTAGCGGGCCGTGATCTCAGCCGTGGCGACCTTGGGGAGATTGGCTGCGAGGACAATGTTCTCCGCTGTCCGCAAGAGCCTCTCGACCTTGGCTTTCTCTCGCTCGAGGTCGAGATGCTCCTTGTCGAGCAATGCCTCTCGATCAATGGCTGTTCGGAGGGCAGCATAGGAACCGAGGCTTTCGACCTGGCGAACAAATTCGTCGGCCCGATCACTCACCAGCTCAATCGCCAGCGGCGCGTAGGGCTTCTCGAGTTCCGGCCACAGGCCACGAATATCTTTTTGGACGACGGTCTTGGCGCGGCGGATGGTGTGCTTGGCCCGGGCCGTGCGATCGGCAGCCTTCTTGATCTCCTTCTCATACTGCTCAACCTTGGCGCGGAGCGACTCGATCGTGGGGTCTTCGAGTGAGAGACGTTTCGACAGCCCGACAAGAATCGCGCGTTCTTCGGGCCTCGCCTTTTCGAGGAGCGGAGCAAGAGAACCGACGAACCTGACCAGTACGGGTTGGCTGCCGTCGCTCGGCGTCGGTTTTGTGTCAGAGTCGTCGCTGCCATTCACGCTGAACGTGCGGAGCAACGCGTCTGTGGTTCGGACCGGTACATCGATGGTGTCGCTTGTCAAAACCGCATAGGCATGGGCTTCAGCGAATGAGACGTCGCCGTCGTTGTCGTAGTCAGCCGAGGTGATCGGGGTGCCGGATCGCGTGTGACCGGCGAGCGCGGCCCAGAAGAAGCTGCTGTACTCCTGATAATCAGCTTCCTCGATGTCGGGCGTGCATCCGGCCGCGGGGCGATCGTGGAGCTGGGCGAAGAAACCGAAGCGAGCATGGGCCGCGAGCCCCTGCTCGGCGTCGGCGGCATGGAAGATCGTGTGGGCGAAGCCGCCGGCGTAGCACTGCACCATCACCAGCATCACGGTGACTTCCGGATCGAGCTCATCAAGCCACTCGGCGAGCTCGCTGGCAGTCACGTTCGTCGAGTTCCAGCAATAGAGCGACGTATCGAAAGACTGCGGATCGGAGCCGCGACCCTTCTCAGAAGCCCTATCCTTCTCGGAGGTCTTTTCCTTCTCCGGGGCTTTCTTCGCTTTGCCGCCGTGGGCGGTGGCATAGACGATCAGTCGATCCCCTGGTTTCAGCTCCTTGGCGAGATCCCGCATCCGCCGTCGCAAGAGCTGCGGATCCGATGGGCCGGTCAGGTTCTCGAGCGTGTGGCTGCGGTAGAGCAAGTCCATCGAAGCAGGATCGCCCAAGACTTCGGCCAGGATCCGCCGAGCGGGCGGGCAGGTGCTTCGGAAGTCGGGGGCGCGGTACTGAAGATCACGTCCTTCGGAATTGCCGTCGGCGAAGTAGAGCTCGTATGCCGGCCGGTCGGGGCGTTGCTCGGCGAGCACGCCTTGTTGGAAGATCACATTGCGTTCGAGTGAGACCTGGTTGTTGTCAGGCCGCGGACCACCGCCGATCGTGAGAAAGAAATCCCTTGCCGTGGCGGTGACGGTCATTGAGCTAAGGAAGGCAATCATCGCGAGTGTGAGGAGGCGCATAGAAGTTCTCAGTCGGAAACCGGGTGGGGAGCCACGTGATTATAGTTCCGTACCATCCGGCAGGAGCCGTGCAAAATCACGTGGCCAAGGCCGCCTTGTTCAGTTCCAAGAACCGCAGACGGTGCTCCCAACGGGACGCTCAGCTCCAAAAGCGGCGGACAACGCGGACTTGTGGCGTCGCGTCGGCCGTATCACTTTCCGATTCACTGACAGCGTCGTCGCGAATCTCCGGTGGCGACAGTTCCCGCCACACCTGTTCTACCGTAGCGGAATCGACATGATCGAGATCGCCTGCGTCGGCAGCGGCCAGCGACAGGTGCGCGAGCCGACGAATCACCTCGGGCACGCCGGTTGCAAATCGCTTGATCGTTGCGGCGGCGGCTGGCGTGAAGCTGTTCGTACCGCGGCCTGCCCGCACCAAACTGTCCGTGAGATAGGCTGCGACGTCGTGCTCGGTCCACGGTGGTAAATCAATTCGCACGGCGGCCCGCTGCCGCACCGCTTCGGGCACGCGAGCGAGCCCGTCGGGCCTGGCCGTCGCCACGATCACCGTGGTTGCAAACCGGGGCTCTGCCGAGGCTGCGAGCCGGCCGATTCCTGCCTGGGCGTCGGCCGGTGCGTGATCGAGATCATCGAACACCAGGACCGTAGGCCGGCCCATGAGCGTGTTTTGGCGGAGGTGGTTCTCGAGTTTGAGCCAGGGGCGAATGGCTTCGGCGCGGCTGGCTGGGTCGAGGGGGAGGCGGTCAATCAAAAGATCGAGCCACTCGTCTTCCGGGAGGCCGCCGAGCGAGAGCACGGTCACCTCGGCACCGAGGCCCCCGAGCCTGCGGGCAGCGGCGACTGCCAGATGGCTTTTTCCCATGCCGGACTCCGCCACCACGAGCCCGCACCGCTGCCGTTCAGACAAGAGCCACTCGAGCCGCGCGAGCGCCTCGTCCTGAGAAGGACCACGATAGAAGGCCGCTGCCTCGGCGGTGCCGGCAAACGGAGACGCCTCGGGATGCATTGAATTGCGTACCATTCCAGGGAGTGTAGCGAGAGCCGCGGCGTGGGTCAGGACGAATTGGCACGCTATTTTTGTGGGGCGAGAAGAATCCCGTGCGGGTTCACACGAACCTGAGGGCAAGAGCCATGAGCGAGCGGTTTTTTATCACGACGCCTCCGGTGGCAGGCAGGGCCGTGCTCTCGGGCGACGAGGCGAAGCACCTTGCACGGGTACTTCGGGCCAAGGTGGGCGACACGGTCACGCTCTTCGATGGCCGTGGCACCGCGTGGCCGGCACGGGTTGTGAAGATCAGCCGCGACGAAGTCGATCTGGAAACGGCCTCGCCGCTCGTGCCGCCTGGTCCCTGCGGACCGCTTGTCACACTTGCGGTGGCGCTTCCGAAGGGTGAGCGTCAGAAGTGGCTCGTCGAGAAACTCACAGAGCTTGGGGCTGGCAAGCTCGTGCCGCTGGCAACCGAGCGTGGTGTCGCCGAGCCAAAGCCATCGGCCATCGAACGGCTCGAACGGGGCGTGATCGAGGCCTGCAAGCAGTGTGGGAGAAACACGCTCATGGAAATCGACGAGCCGATGACGGTCGCGGAAGTTGTCCGTGGCCGGCCGGTCGGGGCGATTGGATTCGTCGCCGATCCCGGCGGTGCTCCACTGGATACCTCGGCATGCAGATCGGCGGCAGAGGTGATCAGCCTCGTTGGCCCCGAGGGTGGATTCTCTGAGAGCGAGCTCGCCTGTGCCGACACAGCCGGTTGGGGGCGAGTCGCTCTCGCTCCCAACGTTCTTCGCGTCGAGACGGCCGCGATCGCCATGGCTGCGAAGCTGGTCGGCGGCCTTTTCCGATAGGCTTCCTGGCCAGCAGCCCCGGCCGCGGTCATCTGCGGCTAGAATTTCACGAATGATCGTTTTCCCCTCTGTGTTCAGAATCGCTCGTTCAGCGAGCATGCGGGGAAGCACGGTCGCATTGTCAAGCCTCAGGAACCCTAGCTGTGCTTCGCTCGAATCGATTGGTCCCAACGAATCCATTCGTCATGATCACCTTCATCATCATGGTCGCGATCCCCTTCGCGACCGTCGGTTGTGATTCAGGTTCGGACATCGACGCCTTGATGAACACCGCGAACGTTGCGCAGCATCTCCGTCATGACGAAAACTACCCGTTTGTTGGGTTTTGGAAGCGGGATCCCGAAGACAATTCTGGATTGGTGCTCAACGTTCATCGTGACGGAGGCTACTCCGTCTGGTCATGCAGCCCACGGAGTTCCGTGGAAGTTGAATCGCTGAGCCCGACAACGCTCACTGACGACGACAACTTCAACATCATTGATGAAAATACGATCGAGGTCAGAAGCAAGAGCGGAACATTCGAGATGTACGTCCGAGTTCTCTAATTTTTCTCGCGCACGCTGCCTCGACGGCGAGCCGGACGGGCGATACCAACACGGAAACGCTGGCTCACTGGATCATTCCTCGCAGCAGGGGCACCGCTGCGGCACGTCGAGGACGAGCGTGGCGGAGTAGACCGTGCGATCGAACTCGGGGCCTTGCTCGTCGGGGGCCTCGAGGTGCGCGACGACGAGAATGAGATTTCCCTCGCGGGGCTCGTAGGAGCATCGGCCATCGGCGTCGGTCCGCCGTTCATACGCCGAATCAAAACCTTCGGCGAGGACGGTGCCGCGAGGGATGAATGACACCCGGTGATCCGCGAGCGGCTGGCCCTGATGCAAGAGCCGAACCGCGATCTTCTTTCCCGGGCCGTTCCCGATCGCAGGATGGGTTTCCGGTACGATCTCGAGGGCGTGGCCAAGCGTCACGCCATGCGACTGGCCACCTGCCGGAGGTGCATCGAGCGACTCGGCCGCCACGAAGTAGGTCTTGCCACTCTTGATGCCCCGCTTGCGGCCATGGTTGCCCACACGGGTGTGGCTCGCGCAGTGGAGGCCTGGCGCGCTTGGCACGAACCTCGCCGCCCAAAACCCTTCCTTGGGCGCGAAGCCTGTGTCGATCGCATCGGGCGCAAGGTCGGTCTGCCGGCCGTCTGGGCCAATGACCACGAGCGTGGCGCCATCGAGCGAGGCGAGTTTACCGGCCACCTTGAAGTCTCGGTGGTCGTTGCCGTGATTGCCGAGGAACAGCTCGGCATGCACCACATCGCCCACGTGAACGAGCCGTGAGGAAACCTCGACCCAAGTGTCGTGGGCGACGGCTGGCCACGGAATGGAGATGGCGAGCCCGAAGAGCACTCCGCGAACGCACATCACGACGGATCCATGATGAAAAGTCATTGGGTCACCACCTCTCCGCCGTTGATGGAATGAATCGCCCGGTGGATGACCGGGTCGATCTCGGAACCGACGAACACCACATGCGCATCGCCATAGAGCACATTGGCGCCACCCCGGTGCCAACTCTTGGGCCCAGCGAAACCCGACCAGTGGACGACATAGTCGGGGATTTCACTGTTGGGGGTCAGAAAGCCGTTGGTGAGACCATTGCCAAACGTGGTGGCGGCCCATGAGAGCCCCCTGCCCCGCATGGCCGGGCTCGACGCGCCTCGCCAGCTCGTGAGCGACTTCCAATTGGCAAGCACGCCATCAATATCAGCCGTGGTCGGCATGCTCCCGACGGGCGGAACGAGCGTGCCGGAGTTCCAGCCGCTCGATCCGTTGAGTGTGTATTGATACGGAAATGCCGGAGGCGCTCCCGTCGGAAACGTCGTGTCTTGGCCGATGCTGCGAACCGATTCGCTGCCGATCACCGTCTTCGAGGCTCCGTCAGTGATTTGCCCGATCCGCACCTTGGAGTTCTCGTAGACAATCCCATCGGTGGCACGACTGAAGTTCCAGAACATGCCGCCCTGGCCGTTGGCGGTGCCACTGCCGATGCTCACCATGTAGTTGTTTCCTGCGTAGGAGAAGCCGCTCGAGGTGTTGACGACCGGCGCTGAATCGCTCGGGCACAGGAGCATCGTGATGGGCGACGCAAAGAGATCCGCAAAGGCAGGATTTGGCTGCTGGGAGGCAAAGTTCCCTCGGAACGCGGCCTTGCTGAAGTCAAACCGATCGGCGATCGCCCCTTCCTCGACGAATGGCAGAACGCGGGCGTGAAGCGACCAGCCACCACCGACCGACCAATCGGCGGAGGCCGCGGGCGGCCGAGCGTCGGTTGGAGGGAAGTGTCGTTTTGCACTTTCGTAGCAAAGGAGGCCAAGTCCGAACTGGCGAAGATTGTTCGCGCAGCCTGTTTGACGAACCGTCTCACGGGCACTCTGAACCGCCGGCAGCAGGAGCCCGATGAGCGTCGCAATAATCGCGATCACCACAAGCAACTCGACGAGCGTGAAACCATGGAGCGACTCGGCATCAACGTCGGCATCGATATCGGTATCGCTGAACGGGTCGGCGGCGGATGCCGGGTCATTGTTGCAACGGCATGCCAGATCAAATGGTTCATCATGAGCAGGCCCGCATGGGCCTGCCTTCAAGGAGAGGGCAGTCATTTGGAGAGATTCCCAAAGTGAGGATGGGCCGATGTCGCGTAGCCACCACCGACGAAACGCCAGTACGGTGGCCCAGACCGAGGGTCAAACGCGAGCAACGGAAACGCGTCTCGGCGACATGCCGAGGCGGTGGAAACCGCGACGAAGTCGCAGTTCAGCAGCCGCGAGGCGGCGGCACGGCCGGCTCGGTCACAAGCGGGCAGGGAATCTCATTGGCAACAATGATGCTCTGCGGATAACTCGTCGCCACAACAAGCTCCACGATGGCTGGTGGTGGCAGCGATGTGCCGGCGGCGGCCCACTGGGCAACAATGCCGCCGCAGGCGAGCATCGCTCGGAGGATCACGACCCGCGACGCTGGCTCGCGATCGCCAGCCGGCTGCTCAGGCTCAGTCGCAACCGCGTCACAGCATGACGCGGCAGGCGGCTCGGCGGCCAATGACTGGTAGTCGCTGCAGATCCCGCTATCAACGTCATCGCTCTCGGCCGAGCAGCAGGACGGCTCCACGGGTTCTGCCGAACAACACGGGCGGAGAGGAGCCGTGGGGGCCGGTGCGGCCACGCGCCGCATGAGCGCGTCGATCACGGATCCCTCGATCCCACGGGCCCTTGCCCAGGCGAGGGTTTCCGAGGGGGTGTGGCAGCAGCAGTTCGCAAAACACTGCTCGGCCGTATCGCAGCCGCAGGCTTTGTCCATGCAGGGAAACGGCCGCGACCGATCCTTGCCTGCTAGTTTTGCCGCGGCAGATGAGCCCGCTGGCGGGGCCCCCGCGGGCAACGGCACACCTGAGACAACGACGCCGTACAGGGCGAGCATCGCCCAGGCGGTCATGCGTCGAAGAACGCGGCACGAATGCATGGTGGCGGGAGTATAGCCAGCCGGAATTGGCGGTGCAAGGATGCTCATCCTGGCACGCCCAGGGCGGCACAGGTGGCAGTTGTTCACTGTTTTTCGGCGACACGACTGAGGCTCGCAAGGCCCTCATCAAACTTGTCGCCGATCATCTTTTCCATGTTCATCGCGCGGCAAATCAGCTTTCCAATGACGCTTTGATGCTTGCCCGTCATGCTCCACGAGACGAGCGCTTTGTCTCCTTGCGGTGCAAAGGTGAACTCGCTCGTGCTCGTATCCTTCATCGGCTTCTCGAAATCGAGCCGCATCACGATTCGCTCACCCGGCGTCACGGCAGTGATGGTC
Organism: Pirellulales bacterium; assembly: GCA_041746715.1. GTDB lineage: Bacteria > Planctomycetota > Planctomycetia > Pirellulales > UBA1268 > QWPN01. Next base: position 9,369 of record JBGTGN010000203.1, read on the forward strand.
ATCGCGCCGGTGCCCACGTCGTCGTTGCCATCCCAACGAAAGATCGCGCCCTCGCCAGCATCCGGGCCTTCGAACGAGTTCTTGGCGTGCGGGTCAAGCTTCGCCCAAGGGGACCACGCCTCCCACTTATGGAAGTCATTGACATGCTCGAACACGACAGCCGGCGGAGCGGCAATCGTCGCCGAACGCTCGACGCGAAACTCATCCGGGAGCGTGAGCCCGTAGCCGAGAATCGCCATTGCGACGACCACCAGGCCGATCAGGCATTTGATGAGCAGGGACCAACGAGAACGCGGGGGCACGGCGGGTTCGGGAGTGGGTTCGGTAGTGGACATGGCATGCTCCTGCATGAAGGCGGACGGTCTCGAATCAATGCGAGCATACGCTGACGACGGGAGTTCCTTACAGCGCCCGCAGGAAGTCTACGGCGGTCGCGAGCTCGTCCCTGGCGTCGGATGGGTCGATGGACTCGAGGCCGATCCAGCCTTGAAACGCACGCTCTTCAAGCGACGCAAACACCGTAGGAAAATCGACGTGACCCGTGCCGAGCACGACAGCCCGACCGCGGCCGGCAAAGGACCCGGGCACGGCGTCGGTCGCGTGGACGGCGGCGATGTGGTCCCCGAGCGTCGCGACCGCCTCGGCTGGATCGTGGCCG
>JBGTGN010000204.1:0-38483 GCA_041746715.1 Pirellulales bacterium
GACCACCGCTGCGCACGGCACTCGCAAACGGCGAGAAGACATTTTCGGAACGCCAACGCAACGTATGCGAGGTCACGTCCTTGCCCGTCAGCGTTCCAGCGGCCAGCCACCAGGCAGCGGCCACGCTCAACCGACCTTCGGCAATCGGCCTGGTGGCAGTCCGCTTCATGAGTCGATCGGCATCTCGTTCGATGATCTGATTGGCGATGCTCGAGCTCGCTGCAATGAGCCCGGTGCCAGCGAGTACCCAGAGAAGCGGCCCCACATCATCGGGCCGCCCAGCGGTGAGCCAAGCTGCCGCAGCCACCGTGGCAAGCACCATGACGGCAATCCGTGGTCGCACGAGCCGTGCGCTATCAGCGAGCATCGTCCGTAGGCCAACCCCCTCGTCGACCGAGAAGGAACACGATGCTGCCCGCGTGGGGGCAAGCTCGGCAGTGAGTGGCGGAGGCGTCATGCCGTCACTCCCCTTCTATTCGGCCGCCGACGAGGGTCGAAACCGTCTGGCTCGAGCGTGCTGGTCCCGACCGCCGTGATCGCCAGCGCGACGCCGACTCCAAGAATGACCATGCCCAGCACGGCATGCGCCGTAACCGTCGCCGCCCCGTAGCCGCTTCGCGCGACAAGGGGCTCGGTAAGCCGCCAACTCTCTGGAACGATCGCCGATGGCACTCCATATTTCGTGACCCACGTGCCAACGCCTAGGAGTATCTGGAGGGTGACGAGCACGACAGCCGCAAGAGCCCACCGCCGCGCTCCCCTATTTTCGCCACGTCGGGTGGCTACCGCCGACGCGATCGCGAGCCCGGCGACGACAATCGCGAGCAGCACATGTGTTCCCACGAGCGCATGAAAGGCCGACGGTGGCGTTGCTGGATCAAGATGCCGAAGCTGTGCGCCAGCGACGAGCTGGGCATAGGCCACCACCGGAAGCGAGGCGCAAAGCCCAGCCGCCACCCGTGGCGACGACACTCCCCTGCCCCTTCGGGTGAGCACGGCCAATGCCATCGTCACCGCGAAAAAAAGGGGGCCGGTACAGGCATGGGCTTTGGCGACGGTGGTGTCGTCGAGCAGCACGCGAGCCCCCCCGAGCGCTCCCTGCGTCACCACGAGCAGCACCGCGGCCACCGAAAGCCAACGGACCGTAGCGGTTGTTGCACGCATCCATACGGTCATCGCAAGTGCCAGCGTGACGATGCCACAAAGCGATCCAAGCAAGCGGTGACCATGCTCGAGAAACAAATCCCATGGCCCTCCGAGCCACTCGGCGAGCGGGAAGAGAAACATGTTGTGCCCATACGTCGCAGGCCAGTCGGGCACCGCCATCGCTGCCTCGTATGTTGTCACCAACGCCCCGAACGACAGCAGCACCGCCGTTACCCCGACGAGAATGCAGGCAATGAGATGTGGCCAGTTGAAGGATTGGGCGACAGGCATAGTGGATTGGTGATAAACCACGGCCGAGTGACCTGTCGTCAGTGTTCCGCCCTCGCTGCCGCATCGGCGGCAGGGTTGGGCGGGTCGGTTTGCATGAGGTGATCGATCTCGACGCCAGGCGGGGAGTATTCGTAGGGGCCGCGGTGGACCACAGGCTGGTAGTCAAAATTGCCGTGTCCCGGCGGGCTCGGGGCCGTCCATTCGAGGCCGTTGGCGTTCCATGGGTTCCGGCCAGCGACTGGACCGTAGAACATGCTCCAGAAGAAGTTCACCGCGAAGATGACCTGGCACCCCACCATGCCGATGGCACACCACGTCATGAAGGCGTTCATAGGTTGGAGGTGGTGGAACGTCTCATAGTGGTAGGCATCGGCCAGCCGCCGCGGAAAACCCACCGCTCCGAGAATATGCATCGTGAAGAAAGTGCCGTTCAGGAAGAGGAACGTCAGGAAGAAGTGGGTCTTCCCCCAGAACTCGTTCATCGTGCGGCCGAACATCTTCGGGAACCAGAAGTAGATCGCCGCCCAGACACCCATCGCCGTGCCGGCGAAGAGCACGTAGTGGAAGTGGGCCACGATGAAGTACGTGTCGTGGATGAAGATGTCAACCGGCGTGGCGGCCATGAAGATGCCTGAGAGGCCGCCGATGATGAACATCGAGACAAAGGACAACGCAAAAAGCATCGAGGTGGTGAATTCGATCTTGCCGCCCCAGACGGTGCCGAGCCAGTTAAACGTCTTCACGGCACTCGGCAGGGCGATCATCATCGTCGATACCATGAACGTGATGCCAAGCGCAGGGTTCATCCCCGACATGAACATGTGGTGACCCCAGACGATGAAACCCAGGCCAGCGATGCCGGCAATCGAGTAGACCATCGGCCGGTAACCAAACAGCGGCTTCCGGGCAAAGCAGGTGAGGATGTCGCTCACCATACCCATCGCCGGCAGAATCATGATGTAGACCGCCGGGTGGCTATAGAACCAGAAGAGATGCTGCCAGAGGAGCGGCTGCCCACCACCGGGCCCCGCGACGGCATTGTTGATGATGTTGCCTTCGGGCGAGAAGAAGCCTGTCGCAAACAACCGGTCAGCCAACTGCATGAAGCCAACGGCCGTGAGCACCGGCAGGGCGAAAGCCTGGAGGATGGCCGTGATGAACATCGCCCAGATCGTCATCGGAAGGCGAAACATCGTCATGCCAGGGGCCCGCATGAGGATGATCGTGGTCATGTAGTTGACGCTGCCGAGCATCGACGAAACGCCCACGAATGTTAGACCGAGGAGCCAGAGCGTCTGACCCATGCCACTGCCGGGCGCTGCGTGAACGTTCGTCGAAAGGGTTGGGTAGCTCGTCCAACCGCTGGACGCGGCCCCCCCTTCGACGAAAAAGCTCGAGCCGAAGGCGATGAAGGCAGGCCACATGAACCAGTACGACAGCATATTGAGCGTCGGAAAGGCCATGTCGTCGGCCCCGATCATCAGCGGAATCAGAAAGTTGCCAAACGCGCCTGCCAGAATCGGGATGATCACGAGGAAGATCATCACCGTCGCATGCATGGTAAAGAGCATCGTGTAGAACTCGGGCGACATCTGCCCGCCTTCCTGCGCGAAGAGCTTCCCCAACACAGGAACGTCGGACCACGGCCACGCCACCTGCCAGCGGACGGCGAGGGCCAGAAGGCCGCCGATCAAAAACCATACGAGCGTCGAGAACAAAAACTGGAGGCCGATGACCTTGTGGTCCTTCGAGAACACGTAGGTCGAGAGGAACGTCAACACCGGATGTGGCTTCGCCACCGGTGCGTGGCCGTGTTCAGAGGTGACGGGGACAGTGACGGTGCTCAAGGTGCTCATGGCAAGTCTCCAGAATCAATGGCGTTGCAAACGTGGCTAACGCGACGCCACTTCCTCGTGCGTGGCTTCCTGTTCGGCCTCCATGCGGGCAAGCCAGGCCTCAAACTCCGGTCGCGGCAGGAACGTCACGCGGCCCTTCATCTTGTAGTGGCCCCATCCGCATAGCTCGGCGCAGACAATGTCGGTGCTGCCAGTCTCCGTGCCCCTGAACCACACGGGAATCTTCATCCCGGGCACAGCGTCTTGTTTGATGCGGAGATTCGGCAGAAAGAAGCTGTGAAGCACGTCCATGCTCTTGAGCTGCACGAGCACCTCTTCATCGACCGGCAGGCAGAGTTCGTTGACGACATGAATGTCGTCCAGCGTGCCGAGCATCTCGTCGGGCCCGGGATACCGGAGCCGCCATTCAAACTGCCGCCCCACCACCTCGACGGTCGTCGGCATGTCCGGCCGACGCATCTTGACGTTCGCCCAGGCGTTCATCTGATAGATCGCCAGGAAGAGCAGCATAACGGCCGGGATGATCGTCCAAACGACTTCGAGGGTGTGGCTTCCGTGGATGTACGTGGCCTTCGCATCGCCACGGGCAGCCGCGTCGTACTTCCACATGAACCAGAAAAGCAAGACCTCGGTAACGACAAACACGACCCCCGTGAGCACAAGAATGAAATAGAAAAGCGAATCGATCTCGCCACCATGCTCCGAGATGTCCTTCGGAAGCCAGATGTTGATCGAGGGCGCGATCGCAAACGTCGCCACGCCGAGAACTGGCACAGCCAGGAAGACGATCGCCCAGAACATCCCGCCAAGTCGATTCATGGGTCAGTTCTCCTCGCGTGAGGCAAGGCCGGGAGTTGCTGCTGGACGAACCGCAACCGAGCGGTCGGCACCCAGTTCCCCATCGAGCCCATAAGGGAGCGAGCGGACATAATTGATGATATGCCAGATATCCTGGGGGTCGATCGTGCCCTTCACGGCGGGCATCGGCGCACCGTTGATACCAGCATGAAGCCGGTAATAAAGATCGACCGGCCGACGACCACCCCGGTAAATACCCTGCCTGAGGTTTCGCGGCGGAATGGTTCGTGGCTTCAGCGAGTCACCGGCAAGCACCTCCCGGAACTCAGAGGCCCAGCGGCGCTCCTTGGCATCGGCGTCGCCCTTCGCGATCGCGTCGAGCTTCGTGTCGATCTTGACGATGTTCTTGCTCCAGTCGTCGTAGTCGTTGGCTTGACCATCCCCCAGTGCCGTCACGCCGTGGCATTTCACGCAGTTGGCCTTGTCGCCAAAGAACAACTCGCGGCCCTTCTCGATCGAAGCGGCCAGATCGATATCAGCCGGTGGCTCCGGCACCTCGATCACGGCATCGATCGCGGACGACCACTTCTCGGCGATCGGCTCGAGAACTTCGGCCACCAGATACTCCTTGGTCTCGGGCAGCCGTCCCTCGTCTTCGTCGTCCAGCTCGAAGAACTGCCGCATGAGCGCGAGCTCTGTCTCGCCTCGCATGCTCAGATACTTGACGTATTCGACAAGCGCATCGACTTCGATCGGGCTCAGCAGCGCAAACGACGGCATGGAGGTGCCTGGGATTCCCTTGTTCAACACCCGCACGAGGTCGGCATGCGTCGGCTTGTCGGCCCGTTCTGTGCTTTTGAACTTGAAGATTCCTGGCCGGTAGTCCCGTGGATAGGGATTGAGGAAGGCGGCAGTTGGTCCAAGCCCATCGCCTGTGATGCCATGGCAGTGAACACAGTGCTCACGGAAAAGACCGTTCTTGCGGCCAACGATGTCGCTGCGAACAGGACCGGCCGCCAGCCGAAGCTTGGCAGGATCGAGGCCCGTCTCGGGAAGGCAAACAGGCTCGTCAGGCGTGCCGAACATGGCGAGCAGGATCGTCGCCACCTGCCTCTGCTGCTCGGTCGTGAGCTCCTGGTCAACCGCGATGGAATCTTTTTCGGCCGTCGGCGAAATCGCCTCAACCATGTTGAGGCGGAACGACGCTGGAGGCGTCGGCCCACACCCCGTCATGGCCACGAGGAGGGCGAGCGCTGGCGCGAGAGGAAGGAAAGATCGAACGTGCATCATGGAGAGGCCGAAAAGGCGAGGAAGCAAAAACCTTCTTCAAGAGCCGCTGAGGGCAGCGGCAGGGACTTCGATGGTACCGAGATCCTTCACCTGATCGGGATCGAGGGTGATCTTGAATCGTCCCTTTGGACTCCACTTCAGGTCGGGGCGATCCAGCTTGAGACCGCCCGCAGCCCGCGAATGCCACACCTGAAACTCGAGCGGCTCACCGGCCGGGAGGTCGGGCATTTCAAAGGCACCGTCAACGGCCGAAACGGCGACATACCCGTCTTTCCGAAAGACCGCGTAGGCCTTCATCCAAGGGTGGATATTGCACGTGACCGAGACCGGCATGCCGTTCTCGCTCCCGGGCGTGAAGATGCTGCCACCATCGGCGGGAATGAGTTGATTGAAGGGCGTGCCTGAGATGTTCGTGTTGTGGCCGATCGGATCGCTATTGCGAACGTCTACCGGCCGACCGACTCGGGCAGCAAACACCGGCGTGATGAACTCACAGTTCTTTTGGTCAAAGACGAGCGGCTCACCGGATGGCGATGCTTCTTTCACGCGAGTGGACTTCCGGACAAACAGCACCACATCGGCCAAACCCTTGTTCTCCGGATCGATGCGGAGCGACTGGTCATAGAGTTTCATCCCGTCGCGGGAGCAGACTTCCATGTCCTTATCGACGGTGAGCACCGCCCGCTCGCCCGGCGTGCCAGCGAATAAGAAACGCCCCTTGAGCGTCGCCCAGCCTGTGCCGACCGGGGTTGATTCCGCCTCGGCCGCACCGGCCTCGCTGGAAAGCAGAGCCGTGCGAAGCGTCGCTGCCGCGGCAATATCGGCACCAGGCGCCACGACACGGCCAGGCCCGCACCCGGCCGTCGCGACGGCGAGCATCATGAACGGAACAAATCGTGTCATCGACGCACGCATCGAGCCAGTGTCCTCACAACTCATTTGAATAGCTTCGCATCGAGACCGATCTCGCCGAGATCCGTGCCCCCCGCTGCGATAGTCATCTTCTTGCGGCCCTTCGAAACCTTCTCGGCCTTGCCATTGATGGTCATCTCGCCGATATAGCCGGCCTTCTCGTGCCAAAACTGAAGCTCCACCTCCTCGGCGGGAAGGTCGGCGATCTCAAAGGTGCCATCAGACTTCGAGACGGCGGCATAGGGGTTGTCGCGAACGACGATCCAGCCCTTCATCCATGGGTGAATGTTGCATGTTACCTGGACGGGGATCGCCTCGTAGTCCTTGAAGGTCGCTTCCGATTGTCCATCGGCCGCCACAAGAACATTGATGGGCGTATTCTTGATCGAGGCGATATTGCTGTTGTGGCCAACGGGGTCGGAGTTCTTGATCACCAGCTCCTGCCCCGCCTGCACGAACAGCACATGGGGCTCGAATCGGCAGTGGAGGTTGTCAAGCACTGGCTTGACGTTCTTCGCCGCAGCTTCGAGTTCTGGCTTCACCTTCACCTTCTTGTCTCGTACGAACACGACGACATTGGCTATGCCTTTGTCCTCTCCGACAACGACCTCCTCTGAGACAAGTTTGTGCTTGCCACAGACCTCGACGTCTTTATCCACCGTGAGAGCCGCAGCGGCCGGAACGTCGCCCGAGAGCACAAATCGCCCCTTGAGCGTGCCCCACTCGGCCGAGGCCGCAACGGAACACATCGAGAGGAACACGGCCATAGGCGCGGCATGACGAACACGAAGGAAGGAATGGGGAGTCATGACAAATCTCCGTGCTGTTTGCGGGTGAACAAGGAATCAAAAACCAAAATCATTCTAGACGGCGGAGCTCGACAGGCGACGGGATTGCTGCCGCATCGGTTGCGGCGGGACGAGGCACGGCCGCTTCTTCTGCCGGAACAGCCGCCGGGTCCTGCGGATCTGCGGGCGGCGGACCAGCCGGTGGCTCTGGCTTGAGGTAGGCCTCGAGCGACAGGCTTTGCTTGGCAAACAAATCAAAATGCATGAGGAGATCGGTCAGTGCATTGAGCTGCTCTTCGCTCGTGCCCGCATAAAGATCTTGGCTCACCGGCTTGTCGAACGGGATATTAACCGGCATGCCCGTGTAAGGGAGGAACCGCTTCGGATTCGCGATCCAGTCGTGAACAAACCCAGGCCGCAGCCGCTCGTGAACAGCCTCGAGCTGCGGCGCAAGCGCCTTGGGGTTACCCGGCGGGGAGTAGCTGCCCACGAGGTGGCACTTCACGCAGTAGTTGGTGTTGGTCACGATCCGCAGGGCACCCGCCAGATGCCCAGGCTGGGCCTCTTCCTTCGACGCCATCGTCGTCGTATCGAGCCGCGGGTCATAGACATAGGGGAAGTCAGCCCCCTCGGTGGCAGCGAAGTAGTCCACTAGCTTTGCGGCCTGCGAGGCACTGAAGTTGAACTTTGGCATACGCAGCACCGCGGGGGGGCGAATCACGTGCGGATTGAGCAAGAACCGATGAAGCCATGGTGACTGCACCTTCTTGCCCTCACCCACGAGCGGCGGGGGCACCCAGCCCCAGGCGTCTTCCGGCTTCACGTTGGGATTGATCTGCTTTTCATCCGCAATCACGACGGGAAAGAGGAGCCTCGCCAAGTCACCACCGACAGCTGGGTAGTGACGACCGGCGCGGATGGCTGCTTCAGGCACGAGGACGTTCGGGCCACCAACCTGGCGAGCCTCGCCATCGACGAGCACGTCCCGCCAGAGCATGACCGGACGATGCGGAATGGCCTCGTCGTCATCTTCTTCCATGGGCACCCCATCCTCATCGACGAGCTGCGGGCGGCCTGTTTCAGCGTCGAGGATTGGCATGCCCACGAGCGAGGCATGGCGACGCCCCTGCGAGTTTGCCTCGAGCGATGCAGACACCTGCTCGGGGGTGAAGTGAGGTGAGAGGAACGGATAGTCTGCCATCTCGACCGCCTCACCGAGGCCGCCCGGGCTGAACTCGATATCCCAGCGATCCATCTTGAGCGTATGGCAGCCACCGCAGTTGTATTGCTCGGCCACCACGAGACCGTCGAGCCTGGCCTGCTCGCGCGGTGATGGACGATGGATGAACTGCGGCGCCGGCGGCTCCGCCACAAGGCCGAGCACAAAGGTCATCACAGCCTCCCGCTGCGAATCATTGAACGGGAACTGCGGCATGCGGTACCGCTCGTTGTAGGTCTTGTTTTCAGCCTTCTTGTAGTCGTAGCTCCGTGGGGCCCTCAGCTTCTGCCAGAGGAAGCCTTCTCGTTCGTGGCCAAGGAGCTTCTCGAGGAAGTAACCCGTGTCGGGGTCAAGGCTCTTCGGATCGACATGCACCTCATCGCCCTGCACGACGTAGGCGAGCTCCGACTCAAACGGCGATTCTGGCTCGGGCTTTTTTCCGTGGCCATCATCATCGTGGCCATCGTCGGTCGCATGGCCATGATGCCCGCCGTGGCCATGGCCTTCAGCCAGCTTGTGCATCACGAACTGGGAAACCTGCTCGAAGGCAATGCGTGACGGATCCTTGCGGCCCCAGTCGGCGAGCGCTGCCCCTGCGGGCTTGGCGTCTTCGAAGCCCGGAATGTCGTGGCACGAATAGCAGGCGAGTTTGCCGAGCGTCTTCTTCCCGACATACCCAAGGACCGCCGCATCACGGCCCGGACCATCAAGACCGACGAGCATCTGCTCATCGCCGCGGATAGCAACCTGATTGATTGGCAGCCCACCTTCGAGGATCGCCTGAGCCCGAACCGTGGGGAAACGTTCCTTGAGATACATGAGCGCGAGCTCGCCGAGAGCCGCCCGCTCGTCAGCGGTCAGACTATCGGCGGCAGGAATATCTTCAGGCCGCCAGCCTTCGGTGGACTGAAGCAGGTAGGCGGTCGCATCAGCCGCTGGATCAGTGACCGTTCCATCCGCAAGCTTCTCCGGCTCGAGAAGGACATTCGGCATGATGGTTTTGGGATGGTAGGCAGCGGGATTCCGAAGCCAGCTATAGAGCCACTCGCGGCCACGCGGATGGGTCGCCACTTTCGCCCCGATCCTGGAGAGGTTCGGCCCGTGGGTGCTCGTGGCCTCTGGAAAATCGGCGTGCTGATGGCAGGCCAGACAGCCCTTGAGCTGGAAGACCTTCTTGCCGCGAACCGGATCGGCCGCAGCGACGCCCTCGAGCGGCGCGATGTACGCAAACGGCTGGCTTGCCTGAAAGAGGTAGCAAATCATCGAGCGTATCTCGATCGGCTCGTATCGCTTCGACTCCTCGAGACCGGCTCCCTCAAGGTGATCCCAGAGCTCAAAAAACCGCGGCATCTTCGTCGAGGGCCGGAAGTTCTGGGGATTGCGAAGCCAGGAGTAGGTCCAGTCGAAGCCAACCTTGGATGCAACGTGCCGAAGACTTGGCCCAACCTTCGGGAATGTGCCTGGAGTCTCGGGATCCTTGAGCACTGCGGCCAACTCGTGCGATCGAGGCGTGAGCTCCCCGTCGATACCCGCCGCGGCATCGGCGAGCACGGCCTCGCGCAGGCGGTCCCGTGCCGCGCGGTCATCGGGGCTCGTACGAACCTCGTCGGCCCACTGCACCACACCCTCACCGAGCGCGGCAAGCCCCGGATCGCCTTGGAGCGCCGCGGCAACCTCGTGGAAGTTTGGAGTCAGCCGAAGGTCAGGGCCAACTCGTTTGTCGGGGCCAGCCCAGCCACTGATCTCATGGCACCCGTAGCAGCCATACTGCCGCACGAGGTGATAGCCCTCGACAAGCTTGGCGGCCGGCGGCTCGGGGAACTTCTCGGTGGGCTCAAGATCAACCACCTGGTGATGGCATTTTAGACAGCTCGATTGCTCAAACCGGTCTGGCAGCATCGGGAGAATCCAGTGGTGGTTGTTGAACCAGCCATATTCATCGTGCCACTGGTGCGCCTCTTTCGGCGAGTTCGGCATGTGCGATGCCCACTTGAAACTCGTGGAGCTCCCCTGCCCCTGATGGCAGATCGTGCAGCCAATCGCCATCATGGGATGCGGGCTTGAATCGCTCACAAAGAGATCGAGCCGTGGGTGCGTGGCGTAGGGCTGCGGCACGCCCCTTCGCACCTTCACCTCGAGCGGAATGCCCCAGCCGGGGGTCTCGAGGAGAGCCGCGACCGCGACCTGTCTCGCATTCGTTCGGCGGCCGGCAACCTCCAAAAGGACATCGCCAGGCAAAAAACCTGCGACAGCCGCAGCCGCGGCCGGCGGTGGCTCTTCGTCGTAGGGCGTGGCAGGAGCCGGAAGCACGACGTTGATCGTGGGCTCCGAGGGATCAAACACGCCATGCTCCGCTAGCCGCAGGCCATAGAGAGCCTGAAGAGCCTCGTTGTTTCCGGCAAAACCAGCCCCCCCAGAAGCCCTCGCCTCCGAGATGAGCTCCTCCGCGTCGGTTGCCGCGGGGGTCGCAAGCGTCAGCGTGATCGTCTCGGCTGACGGATAGGCTGGATCTTGGGGGGCACCCGGCATCGACTTGGCCATACCGCGGTGACAGGTGATGCACCGATCAAACCTCGCGACATCACGAAAGTTGTTATTGAGCGTCAGGTTCGGGAGCCAGACCTGCTCTATTTTGAGCGGCCCATTGAAGGCATCAAGCACTGGAAGCTCAAGGAACGTCTTCCCGAGGTTGGCGCGGCGATCCTGGAAGGTCTTTGTGAGCTGCGACAGTTGCAACCGATGATCGGCGACCGCATTGGATGCCACGTCCTCCGACGTTGTCATGCCTGCCAAGAGCCGCTCGAGGTTCTTGCGATGGGTGTTGGCTGACTGATACGCGAGCGTCGCATCAGCGACTTCCGCACGCTTGGCATCAGCGAGGGCAAGGAGCTCCGTCACGCGGTCGGCAGGAGCGCCATCGGAAATCGCCAGTTCGTAGTCGGCCCGGTTCTTGTCGAGCTCGGCCTTGCGAAGCTTGAGCGCTCCAGCAAGAAGACCTTCCCGAAACTTGGCCCGCTGCGCTGCGTTTCGCATTCGCTCCAGGAGATCACCTCGAAGGGCTAGCCGCTCGTCATCCACCGCACTGGTTTCTTTGGCGTCTGCCTTGTCGCTCGAACGAAGCTCACGAAGCCGGCGAATGTCTTGTTCGATAAACGTAGCCGCCTCGGCATCCTCAGGCACCGAACTGAGCGCCGCCACGAACTCTGCGGCCAGTGACTCATCGAGCGGGGATCGCCTCGCCTCGGCCAACGCCTTCTCGAGCGCCACACCTCGGGCCCGGTAGTCGGCAAGATCCTGCTGCTCGACGCGGGCGAGGGCCGACCAGGTTTCGAGCTCGCGGAAGCCACGGGCGTATTGCTTCCACGGCCTGTCGTGATCGACTGCAAGCATCCATACCGTTGTCACGAGCAGCCCGATCGCGGAGACCGCGAACACCACGTGGAGCAGCTTGAGGTCGCGCCAGGTCTGTTCGGTTGCGGGCATGGGTGTGGCTTTTCTCCGGCGCCGCACACAGCGGCCCGGCTCGGAACGGGCTTAGAAATTCAACTTGAACTCTGGAATCGACACGATGTACTTCAGATTGAGCGTCCAGCGAAGAACCATCTTGAGCGGAAGCGACAGCATCAGCAGCATGAGCGACGACATGATCATGTAGCGAATGAGGCCCATCTTCACGAACATCCCGCGAAACACGGTCACGGCCAGAATCGGTGGCAGGGCGAGGAAGTAGAAGCCGAGCACCAACAGCCCTGGGGCTTCTCGGAGGAGGACATAGCCGATCTGGACAATCGTCTGCCACCACGCCGGGCCCGCAATCTCCGCCGGCGCTCTTGGAAGCGGCATGTCGAGCCACAGAACCCAAAACATCTGGTTCAGATCGACGTTGTTGAGCACCTCGACTTTATAGGGCGTCCAATACTCAAAGGGCCCGAAGAAGTTCCAATTCGGACCGCGAAGGAACGTGCCCAGGATAATGAGCGTGATCCAGAGCACCAGAAAGCCAAATTGAAACGTGATATAGGCAAACTTCCGCTCGGCAATGGAATAGTACCCGTTGCCCTTTTTGTTGTAGTCGAGATAGGGCATCGCCATGAGCCCAAAGATCACAAAACTCGGCAGCACGACACCCGCATACCAGGGATCGAAGTAGACGAGCATTTCCTGAAGTCCCAGGAAGTACCAGGGAGCCTTCGAGGGATTCGGCGTCTTCACGCTCGAGGCAGGTTCCTCGAGTGGCGCTGGCAGGCAAATGGCCCACACGAGCAGGAACGCAGACACCGCCACCATGCAAATGAGCTCGGTGTAGACGAGATCAGGCCACACGAGCACTTTCTCGTCGTCGAGCTTCTCCATCGGGGGCTCACCCCGGGCTGTCCGCTCGTCATTGACCACCGCCTGCTTCGTCGCCACCCACGTGAAGAATGCGAGCAGAAAGACGAGCCCCACGATCGGCACGTTGTCGGGCTTCATCACGATGGCCGCGAAGTTTTGATCGGCCATCGCGAGGCCCATGAGCACGAGCGCCCCGTTGAGGATCGTCCAGGCCACCATCGGCCGCACAAAGAACGCCCGAAACACGAAGAGCACGGCAAAGAGCGCCACGGTGCCCGCGGAATAGACCACCGGCCCCGAGAGCGCGTTGACGAGCGACCGAACACCGGCCGGCAGCGCTGGCACCATCGCCGATGAGCCCGAAAGGGCGAGACTGGCGAGCACCATCATCAGGCCGGAAAAGGACGCCCATGTTACGGCCCGCCCCGACTGCCCATACTGCTTCCACAGCAGGAAGGCAAAGACGCCGTTCATCGCGGCAATGACAACATAGTAGCCCCCGAGGAAGCCAGCCACGTTGTTGAGAAAGAATGGATCGGAATGCATGGTGGTGTGGGGCCGCGAGATCAGAGCGGGCCGCTAATGCCTCCGTCTTTCCGCACCCGCCAGAAATGAATGGCGAGCAAGAGGGCCACCGCGAGCGGAATCGCGATGCAGTGGAGCACATAGAAGCGGTTGAGTGTCTCTTCACCGACGAATCGCGCGCCCAAGAGACCAAACCTTGCATCCGATGCATCGGTGATCATGTCGATACCGCCGACCGTGAGCAACTGGGCCCCCGGGCCTTCATAGCCCAAAAACGGCGTGGCCCTCGCCATGTTCGAGCCCACCGTAATCGCCCAAATGGCGAGCTGATCCCATGGCAGCAGATACCCGGTGAACGAGAGGAGGAGCGTGAGGAGGAGAAGGATCACACCCACAACCCAGTTGAATTCCCGGGGCGGTTTGTAACTCCCCGTGAGAAACACACGATACATGTGGAGCCAGGTCGTGATCACCATGGCGTGCGCACCCCAGCGGTGCAGCTCACGAAGGATGCCCAGGCTTGTGACATCCCGAAGTGCCAGAATGTCGTTGTAGGCCCATTCAAGCGTCGGGCGATAATAGAACATGAGGAGCACGCCAGTGACGGTCTCCACCATGAAAAGAAAGAACGTCACGCCTCCCATACACCATGTGAAGGAGAGGGCAATCCCCTGCTTCTTGATCGACACAGGGTGAAGATGGAGGAAGAAATTGGTGAGCATAACCACGATCCGATTCCGCCGGTCAAGCGGCATCGGATGACGGAAGATGCTCTTCCATATCTGCGAATTTCGGATTGTCTCGCCAATGGCCATAGAGCTCGCGATTCTTTCTCGTGTATGTCAGACGCTCACATAGGAGCCAGGGTCGACCCACTGGCCAAGCTCTTCCTGGAACCGCCGACTCTTGTCGACTTCGAGTTGGCCGTCGTCGGCGATGCGAATCGCGTATCGCTCGAGCGGACGCGGCGCTGGTCCCTCGAAATTGATCCCGTCTTTGTAGAAGCCGCTCCCGTGGCACGGGCACTTGAACTTCTGCTCGGCCTCGAGCCAGCTCGGCGTGCAGCCGAGATGCGTACAGACGGTCTGGAGCGCGTAAATCTGCTGCTGCCCCTCGTACTCACTGTTGACAACCCAGACGCCGAACTGCGCAACAAACTTTGTCTCGACCTTTCCCGCCGGAAAACTTTCCTTCGAGCCCACCTTGAACGTACTCGGCGGCTCGGCAAGCACGTTGGGAAACATGAATCGCGCGAGCCCCAGCGTGAAGAGGCCGCCGGTGACCGAGAGGGCGGAAAATCCCATCGCAAGCGCTGAGCCGGTCGCGATCTGAAGGAAGGTGCGACGATCCTCGTCCGCGTTTTTGGCCACCGGCTTGACTGGCTTGGCCGGCCGCGGAGGAACGACCTTCGGTGCGGGCTTGGCTGCCCCGGGCTCCTTGGGCTTGGCCGCCGCCGGACGCGACGGGGCCTCGGCCTTGCTCACCGGCCCTGGCTTCGCGGCGGAACGAGCAGCGGCCAGGATGCTTGCCGTGTCGCGCTGAACGCCCGAGCGACCTCCGGAATCAGCCGGCTTTGCGGCCGCCTTGGCCGATCCAACAGCCGCTTTCGGAGCGGGAGACGGCTTCGCAGCGGCCTCGGGAGGAACCTCCGACTTCTTGGCACGGGCCATCGCCATGATGTCGGCGACGCTTGGCCGAGCGCCAGCGGGCGGTGGCTTGGGAGAAGGGGCAGGCTTTTCAGCCGGTTGCTCAGCCCCCGCAGGCTGGTCCGGTAACGCCTCGTTGGCCTTTGCAACAGGCTCGGCAGGTGCCGCATTGCCGTCGGACGCCCTCGCAGCCGCGAGGATTTCCGCTACCGACATCTTCTTTTTGTCTGCCATCGAAGCCCTCGTCCGTCGAGCCCCGCTCCGTCACGCGTCGAACTGGCCCCAAAACGAACCCTGAGATCAGCACGAAATTGCGGTTTCGGCCGCGGCGGAGCGAGTTCGTGATTTTTTTCACGAACTCTGCTTCTAACTGTATCGGCGCACCGCAGGCTGTCAATGTCGGCCGTTTGAGAGACGTCTGCCCCGGTCTCGCGCGGCCGCGGGCTGACCTGCGATGCCTCCCCTGCCCCACCATCCTGCCGCGGCGACACGCTGCCTGTGTTGTACAACGTCTTGGGTATGCGACCATCCGCGGCGAGCATCGTGAACGTCGGTCGTGAAGTCTCTTGGAGGAGCCTAGCATTGAAGAAGTCCAGGCGGGTGTTGGTCGTCGGCGGTGGTGGCCGCGAACATGCCCTTGCGTGGAAGCTCGCACGCGATGGAGCGGAGGTTCTCGTGGCGCCCGGAAATGCTGGTACGGCCGCGGTCGCTGAGAATGTGGCCATCGCGGCCGATGACATTCCCGCGCTCATCGAGCTCGCCCGTAGCCGCGAGGTGGACCTCACAGTCGTGGGTCCGGAAGTGCCGCTGGTTGCCGGGATCGTAGACGCCTTTACGGCCGCCGGCCTTCGGATTTTCGGTCCAACCGCGAAGGCCGCGCAGCTCGAGGGTAGCAAGCTCTTCTGCAAGCAGATTCTCCACCGGGGCGACGTGCCCACGGCGATGTTCCGTGAGTTCCGCTCCGCGGCGGCAGCGCGACGGTATCTCGAGGAGCGGGAAGACATGCCGGTCGTTGTAAAAGCCGATGGCCTCGCGGCCGGCAAGGGAGTGTTTGTGTGCGACGACCGAGCTGAAGCGCTCAACGCGGTGGCGGCGCTTGCCGACGATCCGCAATTCGCGGCGGCGGCTCGCGGCATCCTCGTCGAGGAACGCCTTGATGGCGTGGAAGTCAGCGTGATGGCCATTACCGATGGCCGCACGATTGTGACCCTGCCGCCGCTGCAAGACCACAAAGCCGCGCACGATGGCGACACCGGCCCGAACACCGGCGGCATGGGAGCCTACTGTCCGGCCCCGTTTGTCGACAACGCGATGCTCGCCGAGATCGAGGCCCGTATTCTCGTCCCCACCGTCCATGCCATGCGGCGGGCCAAGGTTCCCTTTCAAGGGATCCTCTACGGTGGTCTCATGATCACGCCGCAAGGGCCGAAGGTGCTCGAGTTCAACGCTCGGTTCGGTGACCCCGAGTGCCAAGCCCTTCTCGCAAAGCTCGACTCGAGCCTGCTCGACCTGCTCGATGCCGCCACCGACAGGCGGCTCGAAACGGTTGAGCCGCCGGCGTGGAAAGATGGCGCGAGTGTCGCTGTCGTGATGGCCAGCGACGGATATCCGGGGACGGTGGCCAAGGGACGCCCCATCCGCGGCCTCGAAGCTGCGGCGGCTCACGACGGGGTCGAGGTGTTCCACGCCGCGACGCGAGCTGAAGACAGCAGTGTCGTCACCGACGGCGGCCGTGTCCTTGCCGTGACCGCCATCGCCGACTCGCTGGCGAAGGCAAAATTGCTGGCCTACACGGGCGTTCGCGAGATCCGTTGGCCGGGTGCCTGGTGCCGGAAAGACATCGCCGACAAAGGTCTTCGCCATGAGCGGGAACAGCTCGCGGCCGAGGCCGAGACGGTCATGCCAGGAGAGCCTGTCGCACCGGGAGGAGGCTCGCCATGAGGCTTCGCGTTGGCATCGTCGGGCTTGGCGAGCAGTGGGAGACGCGTCATCTCCCGGCACTCCGATCGCTGGCTGACCGGTTCGAGGTGCGGGGCATCTGCGAGCAGGTCGCCCACCGAGCCCAGCGAGCCGCGACCCAGCTCGGCACGACCGCCATGGATGGTTTTCGCTCGCTCGTGGCCCGTGACGATATCGATGCCGTCCTCTGTCTCGCTGAGCAGTGGTATGGCATCACCCCCATCCTCGCCGCATGCGACCACGGCAAGGCGATCTACTCCGCGATCGACCTGCCCGTCGATGCCGTCGAGGCGCAGGCACTCCGCCGTCGCGTTGACGAGGCAGGCATCGCATTCATGGCCGAGCTCCCCAGGCGGCATGCCCCTGCCACCGTACGACTCAAGGAGCTCATTGCGACGAAGCTCGGGGCGCCAAGGATGCTTTTCTGTCACCGGCGCATGCCGCACGAACCACGAGCCCAGGAAGGCAAGCCGCGTGACCACGGCCACCGCGCTCGCGAAGTGATGGAGCTTGTCGACTGGTGCCGCTACGTCGCCGGCACCGAACCTACGAGCGTGGTGGCCGTGCGGCACGCGGAGACTCCAGGCGATCCTGCCGAAGACTACCGGATGATGAGTATCGACTTCTCGTCATCTGGCCACACTGGCGATGGCATCCTGGCCCAGATCAGTTGCGGCTCGTACATGCCGCGGCGATGGGAAGAGGCTGTGAGCTTTCGACCACCGGCGGCGCTCCAGGCCGCCTGCGTCGAGGGCATCGCCTTCATCGATCTTCCCTCGAGCCTCGTCTGGTTCGATACGGCTGGGCGTCATCAGGAATCCCTCGAGAGCGAGCGGCCCGTCGGTGAGCAGATGCTCGTGCAGTTCCACCGCCGAGTCACGAGTCTCGTCCGCAGCATGAGCGGCCTCGACGACGCCCTCGCGGCCATCCGCGTCGTTCAAGCCGGCGAGACAAGCCTCGCCGAAGGTCGACGCGTGTGGCTCGAAGCACCAGAGCCAGGCAACGTCACGTGAGCGCGGCGACGACTCAATCACCCACCGCCTTGGTTCCAAACCCCATCTTGCCGGCGGCCTGGCGCATGCTTCACGCGGCAATGCCATCCATGGCCATTGCCTGCTTGGCTCATCGGTGAAGCCAAGGTTCACCTCAATGAGCTTCGGCCGGCTTCCTGCCGGCCAGAGCCAGGCAACGTCACGTGAGCGCGGCGACGACTAAATCACCCACCGCCTTGGTTCCAAACCCCATCTTGCCGGCGGCCTGGCTCTTCATTTTCGTGCCGGTGACATGGGCGACGGCGCGGTCGATGCGGGCCGCAGCGGCGGGCTGGCCGGTATGCTCGAGTAGCATCGCCATCGCGTTGATCGCCGCGATCGGATTGATCTTGTCGGTGCCCGCGTACTTGGGCGCACTGCCTCCCATCGGCTCAAACATGCTTACGCCGCCGGGATCGGGATTGAGGTTGCCGCCTGCCGCAACCCCCATGCCCCCCTGCAGGATGCCGGCGAGGTCGGTGATGATGTCGCCGAACATGTTCGTCGTCACGATCACGTCATAAGCGTCGGGGTTCTTCACCATCCACATGCAGCAGGCATCGACGTGGTTGTAGTCGGTCTTCACGTCGGGATAGTCCTTCGCCACCTCCTGGAACGTCCGCCACCAGAGGTCGTGGCCAAACGTCAGCACGTTCGTCTTGGCGACAAGCGTGAGCGTCTTCTTCGGACTGTTTCGCTTTTGCGTGTACTCAAACGCCCAGCGGATGCACCGCTCGCATCCCTTCCGCGTATAGATCGCCTGCTGCACCGCCACTTCATCGGGCGTTCCCTTCTTGAGGAATCCGCCAACGCCGCAGTAGAGGTCTTCGGTGTTCTCGCGGACGACCACGAAATCGATATCGCCAGGGCCACGGCCAGCCAGCGGCGTCTCGACGCCAGGGAGGAGTTTCACGGGGCGGAGGTTGATGTATTGATCGAGCTTGAACCGCAGTTCGAGGAGGAGCCCCTTCTCGAGAATGCCGGGGGCCACGTCCGGGTGACCAATCGCGCCGAGAAAGACGGCGTCTTTCGATCGAAGGAGATCAAGGCCGCCCGGAGGCACGATCTCGCCCGTCTTGAGATAGCGATCACCACCCCAGTCAAGCGGCTCAACGTCGGTTGCAAAGCCCTCGAGCTTCTCGACAGCCGCGAGCACCTTGAGGGCCTCGGCGGTGACTTCGGGACCGGTGCCATCGCCGGCAATCGTCGCAACCTTGATCGTCTTCTGGGCCATCGTGTGTGTCCTTTTTCTCGTGGCGTGTTCGAGAGGAGTCTACCGACCCCACAGCCGCCCACCAGCGGGGTCGCTCTCGTGGCCGAGGCCACGGTGGTGGAGGCTCAACCTCAGAGAATCGGCTCGCGCCCCGTCTGCTGGCCACGAGCCACACCGCAACGCGCCCGGAATCGGGAGCCCGGAGGTGCGACCACCGAGCGGGAGGCTCGGCAAGGTGGAAAGGGGCATGGATGCCCTTTCCACCGTAAAGTCAGTTCTTGCTGAAGTCGAGTTGCTTGCTCGATTTGAGGCCGAGCGGATTCTTCACGAACCGCTGGCGGCAGGCGTCGCAGAGATCGAATCGCATCGACCGCGTCATTTCTTCGGCCATGCGTGGATCGTCACAGTCGTCGAGTCTTTCGAGAAGGTCCTGCATCTCCTCGAGATGATCTTCGTCGTCGCCGAGGTCATCGAGCGGACAGCCGCACGGGTCGTCTTCCACCGCTGGAAAGACCTCGATCCTGACGACATGCCGCACGTCCATCTGAGGATGGATCGGCCGTTTGCACACATCACACGAATAATGAAGCATCAGGCACTCCCGGCGAAAGACGCGACGACAGGTCAAGCGGGGCGGCGCCACGGCAACCCATCCATATGTGAGTGTGACGTGATCGCACGGGCAAGGCAAGCCTGCGGCCACAAGGGATGCCTCGCGCATCGGGGCGTTGGCGGCTCGGGCCGCCCGCGGGTAAAATCCATCGCTCGTCGACAGCGAGTCTTTCACACCCCGCCTGGAACGACGTCTGCATGACTGCCATCGCCCTCCCTGGCCACGCGCTCAGCCTGAGCGTGCTGGTCCTCAATCGTTCCTTCATGGCCGTACACGTCACGAACGTGCGCCGGGCCATCACGCTCTTGTTTCGCGACCTGGCCGAGGTCGTCGATGTCGAGGAGGGGCGGTATGGGGCCTATTCGTTTAGCTCCTGGCGGGAGCTGTCGGCCATGCAGTCTGCCATGGACCACCCAGACCATGATTGGATCCGGGGGGTTGGTTACATGCTCCGCGCGCCCCGCGTGATCCGATTGCTCGCGTGTGACCGAGGCCCACGGCAGGGCTTGCGGTTCAATCGCCGCAATGTTTTTGCCCGTGATGGCAACCAGTGTCAGTATTGCGGCAAGCATTTCCCCATGAGCGAGCTCTCGCTCGATCACGTGGTGCCCCGCAGCCGCGGCGGCGTGACAAGCTGGGAAAATATCGTCTGCGCTTGCGTGGCTTGCAATGTTCGCAAGGGCGGCCGAACGCCCCAGGAGGCGACCATGAACCTCGTACGCCTGCCGGTGAAGCCCAAGCGGAATCCGCTTTTGTCACTCAAGCTGGGCAACCCGAAGTACGCCAGTTGGAAGAGCTTCGTCGACCGCGCCTACTGGACCGTCGACCTCAAGTAGAATGCGTGCGAGCCAACGTGGCCTTTGCCCGCTTGATGCCTTCGCGCCGCCATCCTGACGGCGAATCGTGCCCCTGCGAAGAGTCGCAGGCCTCTCAGCAGAGCGGGTCTTTCTTCTCGGTGATCACCGGAAGCTGCGGAGCCATCTCGGCATTGAGCTCGGTGAAGGCCTTCCACTCGGCGGGCAGATTGTCTTCGTGGAAGATCGCCTCGACCGGACACTCGGGCACACAGGCCTCGCAGTCAATGCACTCGTCGGGATGGATGTAGACCATCTTGTCGCCCTCGTAGAAGCATTCCACGGGGCAGACGACCACGCAGTCGGTGTATTTGCAGGCGAAACAGGGCTCGGCGACGACATGCGTCATAACCAATCGACTCCTATGAGAGGAAGCTCGCAGCCGACGCTGAACCCTCGGGCTGTCCGGAGGCTTTCTCGCTGCTGCGCGGCATCGTAGGGGTGTTGGCACCCCCTGTCAACGATCCTGGAATCGGCAGGAGCGGAGCATTTCGTGAGCCCGTCCGGCGGCATTTGGTGAGCTTTTTCACAACCCCGTATGATTGATCGTTACCGGATGCATTTCTTTCCAGCCCGCCGGGATTCCTGCCGTGTCTGCCGACCAGCCCCCTCCACCCGACGCCGACACCGACCGGCGTCTCGTGGAGCGTTGCCTCGCTCGCGAGCCAGAGGCCTGGGAGGCCTTCATCGATCGTTTTGGCGGCCTTCTCGCCCATGTAGTCGGTCGGGTTGCAGACCGGCGACACGCCCCTCTCGCGGCTGCGGAACGGGAGGATGTCGTGGCGGAGATCGTCCTCGAGTGCCTTCGGGGTGACGCGGGGTCGCTCCGCCGATTCGGTGGCCGCTCGAGTCTGGCGAGCTACCTGACGGTTATCGCCCGCCGCGTCGCCGTGCGACACCTCGTGCGGAATCTCGATGCGTTTCGGATGGCGATTGCCGATGACGGCCAAGGCGTTGCCGCCACGACTGAACGGCCGCGATTCGACGACCGCGAGCAGGTGGCATCACTCCTCGACCGGCTGGAGCCCGACGAGGCTCGGCTCGTGCGGCTCCACCATCTCGAGGCGAGGAGCTACGGAGAAATCAGCACCCTCACAGGCCTGCCGCTGGGATCGATTGGCCCCGTGCTCTCACGTGCCCGCCTGAAGCTCCGCGCCATGATGGAAACATCAACGGCGGGATAGGGGGCAACGCTGGCAAGACGATGCGATACCGGAATCAGCAATCGATCACGGCGCGGTGAGTGCTGCTTCCGCCAAGTCCACTGGCTCGTAGCCAGGATACGCGGGCATCTGCCAGAGGGCCGCAGGGTCGGGGCTCGCGCCGTTGACGGTGATCGATGACATCTCGAGCTTGAAGTCGATTCCCGAGGAAGGCCACGACACCTCCACCTGGTGGGGCAGCGCCGCGCCTGACGCTGGATCAACGCTATATCGCGATGTGCGAACGCTGGCGATCCGCTCACCGGCAGGCGTGAAAAGGTGCTGCTCCGCGACCAGGCCAGTCGTGCTGTCGAGGATCGTCGACTTGAGAACCTCTTCGTTGTCCACGGCCACACGACTGCGAACCTCGAGGCGGCCATCGGGAAGCACGTGAGGGCCGTCGTGGGCGTCTTCGGGTCGGAAGTTCACGAGCCCCAACAGTTCCGGCATCCACTCGGCTCGGATCGGGATGAGCTGGCGAGCCTGTGACTGGGCGTAGCGATCGTGTCGGCAAAACGCGATGATCGGTGGCTTATGCTGACGAAGCCACATCCAGAAGAGGTCGTCGTTGGAACCGATGTCGAGCTCGGGGCCCGTGAGCGTGGTCTGCGCCTGAAGCCGAAACCGACGCGGAGGCTCGCAGGCTATTCGGGCCGAGAGTCGTGGCACGCCAGGCACGACGAGCACCGCCTGGGTCGATGTGAGGCTGCGAACTCGCATCGTGTTGTCGTGGACCGCCGCGATGACCTGATCGAGCGACGGCTGCGGTGGCAGCGCCCGCGGCAGCGGCATCCTGCCCACCTGGTAGCCTCGCAAGGCCTGCGGACAGGCAGCGCCGCTCGAGGCGGCCAGGATCACCACGAGCAAGAAGACGAGGCCGCGAGAGACACGCGGCACCGAGCCTGAACGCGTGGAACTCATGCGGCCTCTCCCGACCAGAGGAGCGCATCGAGTTGGGCGGCCACGGCGGGATCCGCGGCCTCGGCAGCGGCGACTCCCCGCACGCGGTACTCCCGCTCGCGGCGGCGACACGCGAGAGTCATGGAGCCATCATGGTCGCCATCGGCGGGAGTATCGACGATGCGAAGCGCCCGCCGACGGACAAGCTGGAGCGCGAGGAGATAGCGGAGCGGATGCGCGGAGGCATCTCCCTCGAGCGATTCGAGCGCATCGAGGAGAACATCGACCGGCGCGAGCGTGGGCCCCGACTCGCCGGAACTCGGGTAGCAGGATCGCCACCACGCGATCGTCCCCGGGGGTGGCCCATCCCATGCCTCAGCCGTCACATCGAGCCGTTCGAGTTCTCCGTCGTTTCGCACGAGCACCGAGACGAATATCTCGCCGGCCGTGAAGCCGCGGCCAGTGCGACTGCACATCGGGCGCGGTCGATGGAGTCTGATGTCCATGACGGATCACGAGACCAAAGGGCGGAAGGTCTGAGGAAACGGCGGGGCGACAGTAGGGATCCATCGCCAAGAGCACAAGGCACCTCGAAGATGGCACCCAGCGGCCACGACGAAGGCCGGGCAGGCTAGGCAAGCCCGGCGAGTACGAGGTCCACCACATCGGCGATGCCAGTGCCATCGTGGGTGCCAACGACCCTGTCCGCGGCATGCAGCAGTTCCTCGCGGGCATTGCCCATCGCGATGCCGAGGCCAGCCGCGCGGATCATGGGAAGATCGTTGAGGTCGTCCCCAACGGCGCAGATTTCGTCGGCGGTTATCCCGAGTGAGTCTGCGACCATCGTTACCCCCGACCACTTCGTGACACCCGCCGGCGCGATCTCACACATCCACTCGGAGTACCGCGGACTGCGGATCGTGTGGAGTGAAAGGAGCGATGGAAACGCGGCGTCGAGGCTCGCCTCCAGAGCTGCCATCGCCTCCCGCGGTCCCATCACGAATCCTGCAAAGGCGTTGTCGGGCGGTGCGTGGTGAAGGTCGGGAGCGACCCGGGCGAGATGGAGGTTGCGGCCAAGGTACTCGCCAAATCCTCCGCCGGCCGGCGGCACCACCGCAGCGTCGAGACTGCGGCAGTGGAAATCGAACCCCTCCGCGAAGCTGTCGGTGTAGATGACCGGCTCGTGTCCCGCCGCCACCGCGAGATCGAGCACCTGGGGCAGAATGCCCCGAGCGAAGGAGGCGCGATGGAGCGTGGCATGATCGCTCGGTCGCTTGACGAGGCCGCCGGAGGCAGTCACGAGCGGCTCCGTGATCGCCAGCCGCTCGACGATCGGAAGGGCATCGCGATAGCGACGTCCGGTGGCCAGCATCACGCGGATGCCTGCCCCCCGCACCCGCTCAAGAGCTCGGCAGGTGGTATCCCGCACGGCATGACCGCTATCAGTGAGCGTGCCATCGATGTCGAGCACGAGGAGCCGGATGGCAGATGGCGGAGGTGGGTGAGTCATGACAGGTATGGTATAGCTGCCATCATGATGCATGACGACCTATCTTTCACTCCGATGGCCCGCGTCGGCAGTATCCCGGCCGGAGAGGGCCGCACCTTTGAGGTGAACGGCCTACTCGTGGCCGTTTTTTTTGACGGCGCCGCCTACCACGCGATGGACGACCTCTGCCCGCACATGGGCGCCTCGCTCGCGTCGGGCCCATTCGTGGATGGCGTGGTCACCTGCCCATGGCACGCCTGGCGGTTCCGGGCATGCGACGGCGCCTGGTGCGACAACGAAAAGCTCAAGGTGGCTGTGTACCCAGTGCGGGTCGTCGGCGACGCGATCGAGGTGGCCGTCCCCCCTACGCCAGCGTGAATGATTCGCCCGGTGCGAGTACGTGCGGTTCAGCGAGCCCTTCGCGGCGAACCGCCTCTGCCCAGGCGTTTACGTCCTGCATGATCGGCGGCCATGTGCCGTAGTGACACGGGAGCACATGCTTTGGTCGCACGAGCCGAAGCGCCTCGAGTGACTCCTCGGGCCCCATCGTATAGAGATCACCGATTGGAAGAATCGCGAGATCGAGGCCGCGGCCATCGCGTGGGCTGCCGATCCGCTCCATGTCGGAGAAGACACTCGTGTCTCCCGCCACGTAGATTCGCCTGCCGTCGATGGCAAGCACCCACCCAGCCGGGTTTCCGCCGTAGCTGCCATCGGGCAGGCTCGATGAGTGAAACGCCATCTCCATCCGGGCGGTGCCCCCAGGCACGACCACGGTGCCTCCGTGGTTCATCGGCTGCACGTTCGCGACTCCCTGACGCTCGAGCCAGTTCGCGATCTCAAAAGCCGCATGCACCTTCGCGCCGGTGCGTTTCGCGACGGAAGCGGTGTCGGCGATGTGGTCGAAGTGGGCGTGCGTGAGGAGGATGGCGTCACACGAGACCTCGCTCGCCTTCATGCTCGCCGTGGGGCATTCATCGAGGAAGGGATCGACGAGGATCGTGCCGGCGCTGGAGGTGACAAGGAACGTGGAGTGACCGGTCCAGGTGATTGTGACGGACATCGAAGACCTCCAAAGCAGGGATGAGAGCACTGGCGATGGCGAACTATAACGTGTCGATACGTCGTCGTTCCTATACCCCGTCGCCAAGTCGTCCTTCGACGGCCGCCGAAAGGATCACGAGCTCGAGGAGCTGCCCGAGCGCATGCTCGTCAAGCCGCGGCAGCCGGATCGTGAGCGGATGATTCGTCGATGCTGAGGGCGGCTCGCGGGACGGCATGAGGCAAGTCCGTCGCGGCTCCGCGATGACGACATGCGTGACGACGGCCGACGCCCCGGCTGGCGCCGGCCGGATGTGCCTCGCCCATGCTGTCAGGTCGGCGAGCGCCGGGCCGCCCCCCAGAAAGTGGCTGGCCACGTGGCCAGCCTCGCGGGCGGCACACCAACGCATGGCAGCATCGGCGAGCACGGGGTTCGTTTCAATCGGTGCCTCGGCAAACCGCACGAGCATCGCGGCGGCTCCCTCGAGCAGCCGTACGATATTGATCCCGGCGGTCGATGCAGGCACAAGTGCAGCCGACGTGAAGACACCCTGTTCCGCATTGGTATCGCCCTCGTCGTAAAAGCACGTCGGGCCGCCGACAGCCTCGGCCCATGCCGCAAGCGGGCTGCCCGGCCGGGCGACGGCCACGACCCTATCCGAGACCATGTGTTCCGAGAGCACGTGGGTGTCATGAGCGGTGGCCTTCGCGAGCGCACGCGTGAGGGACTCCGCGATAGCCAACGGGCAGGGTTCGCTCTCGCCAGCGCCAGCATCGACAGCAAGGATCGCCCACTGATCGAGGAGGTTGTTTGACGGAGGGCGCCCTTCGGGGGCCACGACATCGAGCATTCCCTGAAGCCGGTCGGTGTCGGCATCGGTATCGATCCACGTGAGACGCGGTCGCCCACCTCGCTCACCTCGTGGAAGCTGGTCGTGGAACGGATGGCAACAGGCCGACACCAGAAGCCGCGTGGCCGGCGCCATACTGCCGCCCGCCACGATCACAAGCCGATCAACCGTGTCGCGTAGCCGCCTTGCCTCGGCGAGAATTCTTGTCAATCGGCTTTCCGTTCGCCGCGACGTGTACTCCTCGAGCAGCCTCACGGGCAGGTCGAAGCCCGAGGGGCCAGCGAGAATCTCACTGCGGATCGTCTCGAGCGTGCCAGCCAAGGCCCCAGGCTCCCAAGCCCGACCATCGGCCGCGACCGCCTCGTGGATGAGCGGATCCTCCGGAAGCCGAGGCCTGATGACACTCATCGACTGGCTTTCACGTGGCGGGCTTGTCCGGGGTTGGCTGGAGCCGAATACTGCTGGCTTGTCAGCATATCCCCGATGGAGTCACGCCACCCTTGATCGAACACGAACTCTTCCGCGATCTTGCCGAGAAGAACACTTCAAAGATCGTCCTTCTCGTCGCCGACGGCCTCGGTGGCCTCCCCATGGAACCGGGGGGCCGCACCGAGCTCGAGACGGCAGCCACGCCCAACCTCGATCGGCTCGCGACGACTGGCACGAGTGGTTCGAGCGTTCCGGTGCTCCCCGGCATCACGCCCGGATCGGGCCCGGGCCACCTTGGCCTCTTCGGCTACGACCCGCTCGAGTTCAGGATTGGCCGCGGGGCGCTCGAGGCCACGGGCATCGGCTTTGAGCTCGGGCCAAACGACGTCGCCGCGCGTGGAAACTTCTGCACGCTCGACGCGAGCGGTGCCATCAGCGATCGCCGCGCCGGTCGAATCCCATCTGAGGAGAGTTTCAAGGTCGTCGAGCGACTTCAAGCCGTGCGGGTGCCCGGCGTCGAAGTCTTCGTGCTGCCAGTCAAGGAGCATCGCTTCGTCGTCGTGTTCCGTGGCCCAGGGCTCTCGGGTGCCGTGGCCGACACCGACCCCCAGGCCACAGGTGTTCCGCCCCTGGCGCCCGAGCCGCTCGATGCCGCGGCTGCCCGCACCGCCGAAGTCGCTGCCGCGTTTATTCGTCGAGCCAGCGAAATCCTGGCGGATGAGCCGAAGGCCAACGGCATGGTGCTGCGTGGCTTCGCGGCCCGCCCTGCCCTGCCCACCTACGAGGAGCTCTACGGGCTTCGGGCCGCCGCGATCGCGGTCTATCCGATGTACAAGGGGCTCGCCCGGCTTGTTGGCATGGAACTGGCTGGCGAGGCGACCACGCTCGACGAGCAGATCGATGTGCTTGCCGACTGCTGGAAGGACTTCGACTTCTTCTTCCTCCACTTCAAGTACACCGACTCCACCGGCGAGGACGGTGCCTTCGCCGCGAAGGTGAAGCGGATCGAAGAGCTCGACGCCGCGATCCCGCGGATTGAGGCCCTCGAACCCGACGTGCTTATCGTGACAGGCGACCACTCCACCCCAAGCCGACTGAAGAGCCATTCCTGGCACCCGGTGCCAACGCTTCTGGCATCCGATACCTGCCGGCCTGATGGGCTCAAAGGGTTTTCAGAGCGGGAATGCCTCCGGGGTGGCCTCGGGATTTTTCCTGCCAAGCACCTCATGCTCCTGGCGATGGCCCACGCCCTGCGGCTCGGGAAATATGGGGCCTGACGTGAGTGAGGATCGTCGCATCGGCGGCGTGAAGTAGAGTCGAAGACACCCGGCCGCATGTCGCAGCCGGTTCCAGGTGCCCCATGCCGCGAGCCGACGACGACGATCTGTTCCAGACCTCGACGATGACGTTTGGCGAGCATCTCGAGGAGCTTCGGGGTTGTCTCATCCGCGGCGCCCTCGGGCTCGTGATCGGCGTCATCATCGGGTTCATGGTGGCCCGACCCGTTGTTCACATCATCGAGCGGCCGCTCCGCCAGGCCCTCGGCGACTACTACTCCAAGAAGGCGGTCACCACGGCGGTCGCCTGGGACGGCGTTCCCCTGCCTTACTCGCAGGCCGAAATCCGCGACGCCGTGGAACAGCGGGGACTGACCTACGAGCTTCGCGAAGTTCATCCCGAGCGGCTCGCCCGCATGCTCGACCGCAACCCGGGTGGTGATGTCGCGCCCGAGCCGGGCAGTGACCCGTCGCCTGAAGCCGACGTGACATTCGACACCGACTCCCTCGTTCCCATCATGCTCTGGCAGCCGCTCTCCCGTGACGCACGGGTGAGCATCACGACCCTGAGCGCCCAGGAAGCCTTCGGCATCTACATCAAGGCGGCTGTCCTGGTTGGACTCGTGCTCGCAAGCCCGTGGATCTTCTATCAGCTCTGGTCGTTTGTGGCCGCTGGCCTCTATCCCCACGAGAAGCGTCTCATCAATGTTTTTCTGCCGGTGAGCGTCGCGCTCTTTCTGTCAGGCGTGCTCTTGGCTTTTTTCTTCGTCTTCCGTTTTGTGCTCGACTATCTCCTCACGTTCAACGATTGGCTTGGGCTCGATCCCGATCCACGAATCAGCGAGTGGATGAGCTTCGTGCTGATCCTTCCTCTGGGATTTGGCATCGGCTTCCAATTGCCACTGGTCATGCTGTTTCTGGAACGCATCGGCATCGTCGATGTGGCGGCGTACACATCGCAGTGGCGACTGGCTGTGGTCGCCATCTTCATCGTGTCTGCCATTCTGACACCGGCCGATCCCTACAGCATGCTGTTTCTGGCCGTGCCGCTCTGCCTCCTCTACGTGGGCGGCGTAACGCTCTGCCGCATCACAGGAGCCCGCGAGCAGTCGAAGGCCATTCAGGCCACGAAGGCCAGCCAGTAGAAGATGCCGCCCGTAAGGGCCGTGATCACAAGATCGATGGCCGCAAGCCTCGCCATGAAGCGATGCCTCGGGCCATGAGAGCCTGGCGCCGGTGGGTTTGGAAATCGCGAGAGCGCCTCCCACATCACCCACGCCCAGAGCACAAATGTCGAGATCGCAAACACGAGGTGGATCGCGAGCGCAGCGAACACACCGCCAGGCCAGAAGCCGCTTGGTCTGGCTCGCTCCTTCCAATCACTCAAGAAACGGATATCGATCTCGAAGACCACGATGGCCGCGGCCAAGGCCACCACGATCACGAGCTGAAGTCGCTTGTGGATGCTGAAATGGCCGCGGCGCACGGCGGCGATGCTCCAGGCGAGGATCGGGAGCAGGGCCACGAGCCCGACAAGCACCACATCCATCCCGAGCGATGCCCGAGAGCCGTAGCCGGCGAATACTCCGTCGAGGCCAGATGGGCCAGGAGACACCACCATGACGGCCTGGGCATCGGGCGGGGGCTCATCCGAAGGAATGTGAGGGCTCAAGGTAGGGACCAATCGACGCGGTGGAGGGCTCGTTCAATAGCCGAGTGTAGGCACCGGCCGAGTGGCTGCCATCGGGTTTCGCGAAAGCCGGATAAATTGCGGGTACCATCTCACGGCCGGCCGAGTGGCGAAACTGGCAGACGCACGGGACTTAAAATCCCGGGGAGATTCACTCTCCGTGCGGGTTCGATTCCCGCCTCGGCCACTCAATACACGTGCTCTGTGGTCCCACGGCGGCCTTGCCTCAGGGCGGCCCTGGCGGCTATTTCCTTCTGGCCGTTCCCCTGAGTCTCCATCCACCCGCATGCCATCTTCCGCTCCCATGGTCTCCGACACCGAAGACAGCCTGCCATCACGCGTTCCCATCTGGCTCCCGTGGCTCGCGGCACCGGCTTTTATGCTCCTGCCAATGGCAGGTTGTGGAGCGGCGGCAAGCCTCCGTCAGCCAGGCCACGCCGACACCGTCCGCGCGTCGGCACCGCCACTTCTGCCGATCCCAGCGGTTGCAACGGTCATGCCGTCGCGGCCGTAAGGCAACCCGCTGGCCGAACGCCCAAGCGAAACCTAGGTTTTCGAGGACACCTTTCCTCGAGGCTTCGATGTCGTTGCAGACCCGTCTGGTATTGGCCGCCATCGTGATCGTCGCGGGTACCGCGGCGCTTACGGCTGCTGCGATTGCCGTCGCGGCCCAATCGGGCTGGCTCGCGACGCTGCCGGGACTGCCTCCACGGAGCGTTGCGATGATCGCGGCCGCTACGGCAGGGCTTGCGGTCATCCCGTCGATTGGCGCCGCAATGTGGCTGGCTCGGTCGATCACGCGATCGATCGATGATGCCACAGCCCTTGCCGAGTCGGCCGCGGTGGGGCGAGTCGGCCCACCAGTCGTGCTCGGAGGCGGTTCGGAATCGGCGAGGCTCATCGCGTCGATCGTGGCGATTCAGCATTCCGTCGGCGGCTTGATCACCGTGGTTCATACAGCTGCCCAACGCCTTGCTGCCGTCGAGGCCGACACCACGGCGGCCCTCCGGCACGAGCAGGAGGCAGTGCGGGCCTTCAGCGGGTCGGCCAATGAAATCACGGCGGCTGTCGCCGAGATTTCGGCCACGAGCGAGCAGTTGCTCGGCGCGACAGGCGATGTCATGGCCAGCGCCCGAGAGGCCGCGGCGGTGGCCGATGATGGCCGTGCGGGACTCGACCGTATGGCGGCGTCGATCCAGCACCTCGACGAGGCGATGAACGCGTTCACCCGCAAACTCGCGACGATCAGCCAGCGGGCGGCCGGGATCACGGCCGTAGTGACCACCATTGCCAAGGTTGCCGATCAGACCAACCTCCTGTCGGTAAATGCCACGATCGAGGCAGAGAAGGCGGGGGAATCGGGCCGCGGCTTTCGGATTGTCGCCCAGGAGATACGCCGCCTCGCCGATCAGACCGCCCAGTCCACGAAAGACATTGAACGGCTCGTGCGGGACATGCAGGCCGCGGTGTCCGGCGGCACGATGGAGATGGACCGCTTTCGGAACGAGGTAAGCAGCCGAATGGGTGAGGTCGCCACGGTGAGCGAACAACTCGGGCGGATCATTCATCCCGTCCAAGCCGTGACCCGCTCGCTCGCGGTCGTTCACGACGGCATGGCTGCCCAGTCGGAGGGGGCTCGGCAGATCCGCGGGGCGATGGAATCGCTGCGTGGTGACGCCGCTGAATCAGCCGCATCGCTCGACGCCTTCGCGACCGCGGTTGACGCCGTCCGTGAGGCCGCTGCCGACCTCCAGTACGCCGCCTCACAATTCGGCCGAGGAGCCGGCGAGGCCTCCCCTACCGACGCGCCGACGACGCTTGCCGGGCTGCCAGGAACCGCCGCAGTCCGCTCACAACACCGCGGGTTCCCTGGACGCCCGATTCCTTGAAGAGCGGCGTGTGGCCATCGTCAGTCACAACGATTTCAACTGCGTCGGGCGGCAGACCCTCCTCGCCGATGAGCTCAGCGACCGCGTTGTCATCAGGACTTGGGTCAATCGTTCCGGCCGGCGGAAGCTGGGCCACGACGAAATGTTCACGGGCGAGGGACTCGAATTCCGGGTCCTTCATCAGCGACGACACCCGGGTCGTCGCCGACGCATCGTCAGGCCGCGAAACCATCACGAGGATGGGCTTACGGGAGTCGCGTGCTGTTTCAACCGCAGAAACCAGCGAAGAATGCACCTTCGGCTTCCCAGACGCGACCGAGGCCAGGCGAACAGGGGCATGCCCATTGAACGACACCAGCCACGCACCTGTGTTCTGGCCTCGATACCCAGCCTCGGTCGCGATCGCGGCCCCGTTTGGGTCAATGAGTACCGTATTGGGGAATGAACGCACCCCGTATTTGATGCAAATCCTGGACCTGGCCTTCCGCTCTTCGAGCGTGATCCCCTCCTTGGGAAGGTCGATCATGAGGAGCACAACCCGGTCGGATGCCCAGTCGAGGAACTCCTCGGTCTTGAGGACATTCCGCTCGAGCGTCCGGCAGTGCTGGCACCAGTCACTCCCAGTAAAGACGGCCAGAACAGGCCGTCCGGTTTCCTGGGCGGCAGCCAAGGCCACGTCATAGCTCGTGAGCCAACGTTCATCCCCACGTGAGGCCGTCGCAAAGACGGCGAGGAGAAGGGCGAGAGCAAGGGGGCCTATCGAACCGACAAAACGACCCCGCAACTGAATCCTTCTCGTGCCGTGCGTCAGAATCATCGTGGTTTTCTCCGAACCGCCCATTCCCCCCCTTTTCATCGGGCGGAGACGATCCGCCACGCGAGGGTTCATGGGCCAAAAACGAGCCGAAATGCTACCGGCCGGAGACCACTCTGTAAAACTATGCTGACTGCGCAGCCTGCGCAGGCACCCCAGACAGCCTCGCCCCTCTGTGGCTGCTGGACTTAGATCGCGACAAAATTTTTGGGTGCCGCCCCGTGCGAGGGGTGATCGGCGAGTGGGCCGCGACCCGCAGCCCAACCGGAACGGCTCGCCAACAAATGCGGCGAGGCCCACCGGAACCCGGTGGGCCTCGCTCTCGCGCTTGTCATTCGCCTGGCTAGGCGACCTGGAAGGCCGCTGGCTGGCAGCCCGGATGGCCCCGCCGGCGGGACAATCAGAACTGCCAGATGATGTCGCAGCCACCATAGAGCTGGCCATACTGGTCGAAGTTGCCGTACGGCAGCGGGGTGTTCGGACGGTCTGGCGTATACCAGTCGTACCGAATCTCGGGGCGAACCATCCAGTTCTGGTTGCCCATGGGCCGCCAGTTGAGGCCGTAGGTCATCTGCCAGAAGTTCCCCTGGTAGCCACCCTGCGAGGGACCGCCAAACAGGGCATTGCGGATCGGATTGATCACGCGGTAGCCGTTGTTGTCACGGAACCACTCGAGCCGCATACCAGCAACGAGGTTGTCGCTGACGTTGTAGAACATGTACTGGTTGATGCCGTACCAGAAGGCCGTTCCTGGCTGCTGACCGATCGTCTCCAGCCCGGTGTTGGCGTTGAACTGCCATCCATTGTCGTTCTGGAAGACGTACGTCAGCTTGTCATTGATCTCGTTGACGTACACCGTGCTGACGACCGATCGGTTGCCGATGAGGCCAGCACCCGCTGGGTCGAACGAGCCAATCTCATTGCCACTTGAAATGGTCGTGGTGAGAGCCTGGGTCTCGTCGGAGCTCTTGAACGTCGCACCACCGAGGAACGCCGCATTGCTGTTGGCGCCCGGGTAGCCAGGGTTCGCGATTCCGAAGTAGTCGATCGGATCGCTGTAGTTGTCCCACCCGTTGGTGATACCGCCGTAGAGGGTCAACTGGTCGTTCACCGTATAGACATCGAGGATGCCGGTGTGGGTAAACGGCTCGCCGTACTGCATCGTATAGGCATGCGTGTAGAAGAAGTTGCCGATGGCCGGCACGACTTCATACCCGATGATGGTGTAGAAGTGACCAAACTTCACAGCGTGGTCACCGTACCCGACTTCACCATACAACTGCGGCATGGCAAGGCCGTAGTACTTGTTGCCCCAGCTCGGAGCACCACCGTTGCCAGCCGGATTCGGCTGGTAGAACAGGTTGCCGTCGAGACCACGGGCGGTCGTGAAGATGTAATCCGTACCGTAGAGGAGGTCGACGCGACCACCGTAGTCGAATCCACCGTCAGACGTGTCGAGAACCTTCTCATTCACGAGGTAGAGCTGGTTCATCTGCCCCTGCCACGCTCGGTCGTTGAACGTGATCGGGCCGTTCCACTGGTAACCCCAGTTGTTGGCTCCGATACCGGCGGCCACCCAGCCGTACGTGCTGATGTTCCGACTCGTAAGCGCGTCGAGCTCGAGATATCGGGTCGGCCCGTCTTCCACTTCAGCAGCAGCCTCTCCAGGCGGGAGAGCCCGCATCTGGTAGGCGTCCTCTTCGGGGACATTGGGGATCACCGGCGCCACTTCGCCCTGGGCCACCTGCGTGTAGAGGGCGGGATCGAATCCAGAGGAAACCGCCGGCTCAATGGCGGTGGCAGACGTGGCAGTGGCCGTTAGCAGGCCTCCGGCCACCCAGAGCGGCAGCTTAAACTTAGCGAATCGCATGGTCTCGGGTACTCCAATGCGTAGGGTGTGAATCTCGGGCCCGTTCCGTCGTGGCCCGCTTCGAAACGTGGAGGGGAGAGGGAGCACCGCACACGCTCCGCCAAGGCATGCGCGTCACCAGAATCCCCCCACCGCACGATGGAGCATCGACGGGAACCCCGTGAGAAAATTCCCGCGAGGTCACGAGTCGGCAAGGTTTTCGTGACCGGACCTTGGTTCTGGCAAAGCCTGACGATCAGGCAGACAGGCCGGTCATGCGTCGGCCCCAACAGCCCCCTCCAGAAGGGCCTCCAGGAAGCCGTCCGGGGAAAACGCCTCGAGGTCGTCGGCCGATTCGCCAACGCCGACAAACTTCACGGGGAGCCCAAACTGCTCGGCTACCGGCACAATCACACCCCCGCGAGCCGACCCATCGAGCTTGGCCAGAACGATCCCGGTGCAGGAGGCGGCCTCCTTGAACCCCCGGGCCTGCGAGAGGGCATTTTGCCCAGCTGTGGCATCGATCACAAGGAGCGTCTCATGGGGCGCCTCTGGAATCTGCTTGGCGATCACGCGACGGATCTTGCCGAGCTCCTGCATGAGATTTGACTGGGTCTGAAGCCGGCCGGCTGTATCGACAATGCAGATATCAAAGCCCCCCTCGATCGCCCGAGCGACGGCCCGATGAGCCACACTTGCGGGATCGCTGCCGGTCTCACCACGAACGATCTCGGCCCCGACGCGATCGGCCCACATCGCCAGTTGCTCGACCGCCGCCGCTCGGAACGTGTCACCGGCACCGAGCACGACGCGTTTGCCATCGCGGGTGAAGAGGCGGGCAAGCTTTGCGATCGACGTTGTCTTGCCTGAACCATTGACGCCGGTGACGAGTATCACGGTGGGGCCGTTCGCCGCGGTCGCGAGGCCAGCCTCGGCCGGCCGGAGCCGCTCAAGGAGGGTGTCCCGAATGGAGTCGATCACCACCTGCGGCTCAACGACGCGGGCACGGAACCGGGTGCCGATGTCGGTGACGATAGCCTCAGCGGCCGTCGGCCCCATGTCGGTTTTGACGAGCGCCTTGCGGAGATCATGCAGAAACCCATCGTCAACGAGTCGGCCCTCTCGTTTG
This sequence comes from Pirellulales bacterium, assembly GCA_041746715.1. Lineage (GTDB taxonomy): Bacteria > Planctomycetota > Planctomycetia > Pirellulales > UBA1268 > QWPN01. The sequence continues at coordinate 35,034 of JBGTGN010000204.1, forward strand.
AAGAGGTCACGAACGTCGGTCGCAAGAACCTTGGCGGTCTTGGCCAAGCCAGCCTTGAGTCGATCGAGAAAACCCATACCTCGTGTGATCCTTTTGATTTCTGTTGGGCCAGTCACGCCTGCCCGGCGGCCACGTCGGCCACGAGCCGGCCGAGAATGCCTGATACGAATCGTGGCGACTCCGCGCCGCCATACCGCCGCGCGAGCTCGATCGCCTCATCCGCGACGACGGCCGGCGGCGTGTCGGTATGGAGAAGCTCGAAGGCGGCGATTCGGAGGACCGTTCGGTCGGTCGTGGCCATCCGCGAGAGCCGCCAGTGCTCCGAGCGTTGGTCGAGCAGCTCGTCGATTGCGTCCCGGTAAGCAAGGACGCCTTCCACGAGCGAGTCGGCAAAGGTCACAAGCGGCGAGGACTTCAGCCGTCCGCGATGAAAGCGGTGCAGGCTTGCCATCCGATCCGCTCCGGGAGCAGGTTCGGAGGCCAGATCGAGCTGAAAGAGTGATTGAAGGGCAACCTCACGGGCCCGACTTCGTCGACTCATGCGGGCCCACCCCCGGTGATCGCCGCCACAAGCCCAATCATCTCGGCCGCGGCGGCCGCCACCTCGGAGCCCTTGTTCCCCGCAAACCCGTCGGCCTCGGTGCCAGCAGCCCTGGCGAGCGCCTGGGCGAGCGAGTCGCATGTGAGCACGCCAAACAGGACCGGAAGCGAGTGCGCCCGACTGACTGCTTCGATGCCCAACGCCGCTGCCTGGGCAATGTACTGGTCGTGGGTCGTCTCCCCGCGGACGATCGCGCCGAGGCAGAGCACGGCGGCATAGCGGCCCGTCGCGGCCAACTGGTCAGCCGCAAACGATAGCTCGAACGATCCCGGCACCCAGGCGACATCAATCGCCTCGGCTTCGAGCCCCGCGAACAAGAGCCGGTGCATCGCGCCGGCCAACAGCCGCTGGGTCACCACCTCGTTCCAGCGTGAGACGACAATCGCCACGGAGATACCTGGCGGAAGCCGATGGGGCGAACCTTCGAACGTGCGACAAGCAGGCATGGGCAGGTGGGCCGCCACATGGCGGTTACGACTTGAGGCTCGAAAGGAACTGGGCATTCGACTCGGTCTTCGACAGCCGGTTGACAAGCAACTCCATCGCGTCGGTGGGGTTCATTTCAGCGAGCACGCGACGCAGCACACAAATGCGACGGTACTCGTCGGGCTCGAGGAGCATCTCCTCACGGCGGGTGCCCGAGCGGTTGATATCGATCGCCGGCCAGATTCGCTTGTCCACGAGTCGCCGATCAAGCATGACTTCGAGGTTGCCGGTACCCTTGAACTCCTCGAAGATCACGTCGTCCATCCGGCTGCCGGTCTCGACCAGCGCCGTGGCGATGATCGTCAGCGACCCCCCCTGCTCCACCTTTCGGGCGCTGCCAAAGAATCGCTTCGGCCGCTGAAGCGCGTTGGAATCGACACCCCCCGACAGGATCTTGCCGGAGTTGGGTACCTCCGAGTTCCATGCCCGAGCGAGACGGGTAATCGAATCGAGGAAGATGATCACGTCGCGTCCATACTCGACGAGCCGCTTGGCCTTTTCGAGCACCATGTCGGCCACCTGCACATGGCGGCTCGAGTTTTCGTCGAAGGTAGAGCTGATCACCTCGCAGGAGGGCCCCTTCACCTGCCGTTCCATGTCGGTGACTTCTTCAGGCCGCTCGTCGATGAGCAGCATGAAGACGTAGGCGTCGGGATAGTTCGTGATCACCGCCTTCGCCATTTTCTGGAGCAGGATCGTCTTGCCAGCCCGTGGCGGACTCACGACCAGCCCACGCTGGCCGAAGCCGATCGGCACCACGAGGTCGACCACCCGCATGGCCACCTCGTCACCCGTTGTCTCCATCTGGATCCGTTCATCGGGATGGAGCGGTGTGAGCTCGTCGAAGAAAACGCGTGTCGAAAGTTTGCCAGGGTCTTCCCCATTGATGGCCTCGACCCGCAGGAGCGCGAAGTATCGCTCACTCTCCTTGGGAGGCCGTATCTGGCCGGCGACACTCATGCCGTTGCGAAGGCCAAATCGTCGAATCTGGCTGGGCGAAACGTAAATGTCGTCGGGGCACGACAGGTAGTGGTAGTCGGGGCTGCGGAGGAACCCAAAACCGTCGGGGAGGATTTCGAGCGTGCCCTCGCCGAACATTAGCCCGTTGAGCTTGATGCGCTCTTTCAGGATGCGAAAGACGAGGTCTTGCTTCTTGGCCCCCGTGACATCGCCGATCTGCTCCTGCCGAGCGAGATCGACGAGCTCCTGCATCGAAAGCTGTTGGAGGCTCGCGATCGACGGGTCGCCCTTCTTGAGAGCCTCATAGTGGCTCGTGACGTCGAGCCCTTCCTTGACCTCTTCGGCGATCTCCTCCGCGATGCTGAGCGGCTCGCGTTCGATCTCGGCGGCAGGTTTTGGGGATGCGGGCTCGCTCATGACACACCTCGGCGGTCCAGGTGGGGAATGACCACCCACGAGGGCTGCGGGAAAAATTGGCGGATGGTTGACAAGGTTGAAGCAGGAACGCCACGCCGCCACCGCTTCACGGCGGCACCATGAGTGACGCGAGCAACGGAAGAATCGAGACGAGAACCCCAGGCGGGAGCCGGTGCCTGACGACCTGCCAAAAGCGGAAGACTATCCCCGCGTCAGCAAGTCCCAGAGGCGACCGACTTCGGCCGGAGTATAAGCGGGATCACCTCCGGCATCCACGACCACCGTTTTTTCTTGTGCCGGTGGTCGGTAGCCGCGCCGCCAGGCCCGTTCCCTGGCCTCCCGCTGCCCTGCAGGCCAGCCGCGCCCATCGAGCCGTCGCTGCCGCTCGGCCTCGTCACAATCGACGAGCACCAGCCGGTCGCAGAGGTCATCGAAACCCGCCTGCATGAGCAGCGGCACGTCGAGCACCACCATTTTCGCAGGCTTTTGCGGCACACGGCCAAAGTCGGCGAGCTGTTGTTCCATCCGCTGCCGCACCCGCGGATGCACAATCGCCTCAAGGTTCGCGAGCGCCTTCTCATGCTCCACCGTCGGCCCGAAGACAGCCTCCGCAAGCACCGGCCGTCGCACCTTCCCGTCGCCGCCTACCACCCCGTCGCCAAAACGATCGACAACCGCCTGCACCACGTCGGGCTCAGCCAGCAGCTCATGGGCGATACGGTCAGCATCGATAACCTCCGCCCCGCGCGCCGCGAGTGCCCGCGCCACGGTCGATTTCCCGGCGCCGATTCGACCGACAAGTCCGACGATGATCATGGTGCGTGTTGTACCGCATCGAGCGCAGCCAGGATGGCGAAGCTCGATAGGCCGGCTTCACGCTCGTCGGGCCATCCATGGCCCCGACGAGCTTCGCGGCCATCCGGCCGCAGGTCGCACCTCTATCTTTACGCTCGGCGGGCCATCCATGGCCCCGGCGAGCTTCGCGG
>JBGTGN010000205.1:0-4474 GCA_041746715.1 Pirellulales bacterium
GACGGCGGCTGCGTGCGGGCTCGCAATGCTTCCGCGCGGAGCTCACGGAGCTCCTTGGCCCGCGGGAGGATCGAACCAAACTGCACCGCGGCCATAAGCCGCCCAAGGAGCATGGGTAGCGTGCCAAACGGCGCCGAGGCAATCGCGTGTCGAACGATCTCGGCCGCATGGGCCGCCAGAGCCGGGATCGCGGAATGCGCCGCGAGCGACCGCCAGAAGAGCCGCTCGGCGTGGATCCCCGCAAGGAACGACGGGCATCGCCTGGCCGTGGTCCCCCAAACAACGTGGCACGATGGCTCGAGCAGCACTCGCACCCCCGAGCACATGAGCGATGCTGCCATGTCGGCCGCGGCCAACTCATCTCCGCACGTCGCCGTGAACCCACCGCGAGCCAGCACATCAGCCCGCCAGAAGCCCGCTTCGAGCGTCGGCGCTGATGGCGCGGCGATTGTGTCAGCCCGAAATGACCCGAGCCGGTCCCGATTTCGCGGAGGCGTGTTGACGATACTACGACCACCGGATGTGCGACGGATGCCCGCCGTCACCACGCGGCCACGGTCCTCTGGGTGCACACCAACCGGCACGACAGCGGCCACTGATGGGTCGTCAAAGAGTGCGAGAGCCGCATCGACCCAGCCTTCGGTTGCGCGACAGCCGGCCGACAACACGTGAATGATATCGCCGCCGCTTGAAGCCACTCCCACGTTCACGCGGCCAACGAGGCCCGTGCCAACGGGCGCCTGCACGAACCGCACCTCGTCGGCAATATTCCAAGGGTCGTCGTAGGGCACGGCCAGCGCCACCACGATCTCGCAGTCGGCGGGTCGGTTCTCGAGCACGCTCACGAGCGTGTCTTCGAGCGCCGCCACGTCTGCGGCGGGAATCACGATCGAGAGCCTCGGCGACGGCTTGATGCTTGACGGCATGATGCGTCCACTCCCCATCGTCCATAGCCTCGGCGTGGCCAGCGCGGACGATCCCTGAGAACCGTCCTCTTCCCTCGGAACCAATGAATGGGCTGTACCCGACGCGTGCGTCAGGCAGCGGCCCGTACTGGCAGAAGCTCGGTGAAGAGGTTCACCGTGTGGAGCATCTCACCATCGGCGTCATAAAACTGAAGCACGCCCACGTCGATCATCCACATCGCGAACATCTCGGTCACGCGATAGCACCGCGCCACACATCGCCCACGATCGATCCGGATGTTTTCCTGTACGTCGGCGACATCGTCGACGGGAGCACCCAGCTTGAGAAAGTGGCTCGACACCAGCTCGCGGACATCCGCGGCGTTCATGTGCAGACGCATGGATTGCAACCTCCTGTTGCGGGCTTTGAAATCGACGTCCTGTCGATCGGGCCGGGAACCTACCGAGCAAAGGTCGATGACGAAAGGCTGACTTGTCGCCTTTCGGTCATCGTGTTCAGTTCCTGAACCCGCCGCCTCACAGAGACCATCGACCCGCCATCGGCATGTCGATCATCTCCGAATCCGTCTCCTCTCCAATCCATACCTGCCGCGAGGTCTACCTAGACTGCCGACTCTTCGTAGCCGCCAAGGGCCGGCAGGGGCGATTCCCACGAGGCGTCGATTCAAGGCAATCGGTCCGTCCACTCAGTGCATTCGTACCGCTCTCGAACGAGGGCCTCCGCCCGCGCGGCGGGCCATGACATCGTGACAGCCTCCGCTCGAAAGGCTTTTCGTACGGCCACATCGAGGGCCCCGCGGCCAAGATCGAGGTTGGCGAGAAATGCCCCATGGTGTCGGCCTGCCCGATAGTCAGGCTCGCGCGGCGGATGCCTGAGAACCTGGCCCACGAGGGCGAGGTCGAACGAATCCAGGAGCGTTCCGTGATAGAGGATGCCGCCTCGCCGTACCCGCAGGGCGTTGCCAGACACTTTCCGCTCGCCATCGGCGGTCACCACCGCCAGATCACTCGACCCACGACGCACCACCGGCCGCCCCGCCTCACGGAGCGCCGCGGCGAGGGGATCGAGCAACGCTGCATGGATCCGCTCGATCGCAGGCGTTGGCCCAGCGAGCGGCACGACCACCGTCCACATCACACACCCCGGCCCCAGCAGCACGGTGAGTCCGCCGCTCGGTCGCCGAACGATCCGGATCCCCACCCTTCCGCAGACCGCCCGGTCCACCTCGTCAGCAATACGACTGGACGAGCCGACGACAACCGTTGGCTCCGTCGCCATCCAGGTGCGTGCCACGGGAGAGGCGAGATGTCCCTCATGGGCCTCGTCGAGGAGTGCCTCGTCCAGCGCAAGCTGCTCTTCGACCCGGCCGAAATCTGCGGCGAGCCAGGTGCACGGTCCAGCCCAGGAGTCTGCGATGGCCTCGGGCACGATCTCGGCGAATTGACGCACAAACGCTGACTCCTAGACTGCAAGCCTGGAAAGCTGGGCGATTTCGCCCGGTTCCAACCAGGCTGCCTTGCCACGCCCCGGTGCCCTCGATGGCCGATCCAACCCGACGCGGCTACTCGCCCGACGACGACCTGCCGCTGGTTGAGCCTCCCAGCGCCGGCTTTCTCGTGCAACTCTTCCTTGTGCCGGCGCTCATCGTTGGCATCATTGTGACGGTCTGGCTCTCTTTCTATTGGCTTGCCCAACTCGGCAACGACCCTCAAGCTTCGGTTCGGGCGCTGCGGCGGAACACGGAAGGCCGGTGGCAGGCCGCCCTGAATCTCGCGAACGACCTTCGTGGGCCCGGCGGCGGGAAGCTCAAGGCCGACCCGATGCTCGCTGCCGAACTCGCCTCAATTCTCGACGACGAGGTGAAAAGCGGCCGGCCTGTTGGCAGCGGCTATTCGGCAGAGCAATCACGAACGCTCTGTGTGTACCTCTGCCGCGCGCTCGGTGAGTTTACGGTGCCTGAGGCGGCCGGTCCGCTCGTCACCCGTGCGAAAGACAGTGGAGAGCCCGAGATCGCCCAGGCAGCCGTCGAGGCGCTCGCTGTGCTTGCGACCAACCTCGCCGAGGCGGGCCGCTCGTTCGGCGACCCGGCCGCCGTGACCGCCGCCGTCATTGCCGCGACACGCTCCGACGACAAGGACCTCCGCACGAGCGCCGCCTTCTCACTCGGCGTGGTCGGAGGAGACGAGGCTTGTAGCAGGCTCACGGTGCTGTGTGGGGACGGCGATGATAATGTCCGCTACAACGCCGCCCTTGGCCTCGCACGTCTCGGTGATGCATCGGCCTATGAGACGCTTGCCGAGATGCTCAGCTTCCCAGACGTGGCGGTGGCCGAAGAAAACCCTGAGGCGCAGGCAGAGCGATATCGGCGGGCAATGGTAGTGGTCAACGCGCTCAAGGGAGTGGGCATGCTTGTCGATGCCACGAGCGAGACGCCGCCAACTGGGGTCACTGAGGCGGTTGCCGGCCTTCGTGACGATGCGGTCGGCGACGTGCGTCAGGGAGCGAGGGCGCTTCTGAGGCGTCTCGAACGTCTCGAGGCAGCGGGGAGTCAACGCGCGGACGATCCCCTGGTCGCTCCTGCGGGAGCCCCCTAGGATTCGGAGTCGGGCGAACCGTCAACCGGTTTGGTTCACCGTCCATTCCCGTTTTTCGTTCCAGGAGCCTCCATGGCCGCCAGCACTAACGAGATCATCGACCTCCTTCTCCAGAGCTACAGCATGGAGCTCGAGACCGTCATAAACTACCTCTCCAATAGCACGAACCTCGATGGCGTGCGTGCCGAGGAGATCAAGAAGTCGCTCGCGGCCGACGTGACCGGTGAGATCGGGCATGCCCAGCAGCTTGCCAACCGAATCAAGCAGCTCGGCGGGCATGTTCCCGGCTCGAAGGCCCTCACGCTCGGCTCGCAGATTCAGCCTGTCACCGATACCACCGATGTCGTGGGCGTGATCAAGAGTGTGATCGCTGCCGAAGAGACCGCCTGTGCTCATTACAAGAAGGTCATCAAGGCGCTCGATGGCGAGGACTACGTAACACAGGATCTCTGCATCCGCCTCTTGGCCGACGAAGAGGGGCACCTCGTCCAGTTCCGCGGCTTCCTCAAGGAATACACATCGGCCTGACGGCTGGATGCCCGGCAAGCGAAGCGAGGCCAGGGATGGCTCGCGCCGCGTTAAGACAGATACTCGTCGAGGGCTTCCCGAAGGAGTTCGACGTCGGCAGCAACGCCCGTGAACGCCTGGAACTCGATCGCGGCCTGCACGGCTCGGATCTCGAGGCCATCGACGATGCAGCAGCCGGCGGCCGCGGCATGGGCTGGTGGTGCAGCCGCTGGTGCGACGTCGGCATAGACGATGTCGGGCCTGAGTCCTTCGAAGGTTGGCGTTGCGGCCGTCGCGCGCACGATGATGCCCACGGCCGCTGGCACCATGATTGTGCTCGCCCACGGGAACCACTCTGAGGGAGCGGTCTCGAGGCCAGCCAGGTCTTCGGCAAGCCTCTGCCCACGGTCGTCGGTGGGATCGGTCACGTGGACACTCGCAGCACC